>NZ_JBJNLG010000028.1:0-71033 GCF_052169175.1 Serratia sp. CY31944 | reverse complement strand
GGCAATAGCGCGGTGGTCCCACCTGACCCCATGCCGAACTCAGAAGTGAAACGCCGTAGCGCCGATGGTAGTGTGGGGTCTCCCCATGCGAGAGTAGGACACTGCCAGGCATCAAATAAGCCAAGAGGCCATCCGAAAGGATGGCCTTTTGGCTTTTCAGTCCTTTTACTCTCTCTACTCATATCTTGGCGCAGATCGCGCAATGAAACATTTTCACCTTTCCGCTGAATGCTCGACAGCGACGGAAAAAAACGCTATCTTCGGGCATCTAGAAGTCTAAACGTATAAATGGATGTGTGAGGGTTAAGCAATGCCGATTCGTGTTCCTGATGAGTTACCTGCGGTCAATTTCTTGCGCGGTGAGAATGTCTTCGTGATGACATCCTCGCGGGCAAAAACACAGGAAATCAGGCCACTGAAAGTGCTGATCCTCAACCTGATGCCAAAGAAGATCGAAACGGAAAATCAGTTTTTGCGCCTGCTGTCCAACTCGCCGCTGCAGATTGATATCCAGCTGCTGCGTATCGACAGCCGCGAATCGAAGAACACGCCGGCCGAGCATCTGAATAACTTCTACTGCGACTTCGAGGATATCCAGAACGAGAACTTCGATGGTCTGATCGTCACCGGCGCGCCGCTGGGGCTGGTCGATTTCTGCGATGTTGCCTATTGGCCACAGATCGAGCGCGTGATCGACTGGGCCAAGCACCACGTTACCTCCACGCTGTTCGTGTGCTGGGCGGTACAGGCGGCGTTGAATATTCTGTATGGCATTCCCAAGATGACGCGCGAAGTGAAGCTCTCCGGCGTTTACCCGCACCAAACGCTACAGCAGCATGCGTTGCTGACGCGCGGCTTCGACGAAAGTTTCCTGGCGCCGCATTCACGCTATGCCGATTTCCCGACCGAGGTGATTCGCCAATATACCGACCTGGATATTCTGGCCGAATCCGAACAGGCGGGCGCCTACCTGTTCGCCAGCAGGGATAAGCGCCTGGCGTTCGTCACCGGCCATCCGGAGTATGATGCGCTGACCCTGGCGGGGGAGTATTGTCGCGACCACGAAGCTGGCCTCGATCCCGCCGTTCCGCTCAACTACTTCCCGGATGACAACCCCGCACTGACACCGAAAGCCACCTGGCGCAGCCATGGCCATCTGCTGTTTTCCAACTGGCTCAACTATTACGTCTACCAGATCACGCCGTACGATCTGCGTCATATGAATCCGACGCTCGACTGATCTTTTCTGCCTGCCGGCGGCTGAATCGAGGCCGCCGCTCCGTTGATCCTCTGCACGCCCTTCTTTTTATCCGTCACTTCTCCAAAAAATCTATTGTCCAACAAGGCGTTAGTGCGTCTTTATCAATTTACTGGAAGCGATTTCCTTACCTGTCATTATTGTTATCTTATCTAACTAGTTGATAATAAAGTGTTAATAAAATATTTAATAATAAAATGGAAATGGTTTTTGATTTTTATTTTTTGTTGAGTATTCTTAGAGCTATCGGGATGAGATCTGACCAGTTGAGGATCGTTTCATCCGCCCTGATCCACAGTGATTTCTGATGAAAATGCGCCGGTCGCTCGGGCGCAACGATGGGAAGGAGCAAGGTCATGACGCAACAGATAGCAGGCACGGAGTTAAGGTTTACGCAGGGTTTCGCCGCAGCGGAGCGCCAGGTGTTGACCGATAAAGCGGTTGAATTCCTGGCGGAACTGGTGGGGAAATTCACGCCGCGGCGCAACGAGCTGCTGGCGGCGCGTGTCCGCTGGCAGCAAAATATCGATCGCGGCGAACTGCCGGGGTTTATTTCGGAAACCACTTCCATTCGTGAAGGTGACTGGCAGATCCGCGGCATTCCGCAAGATCTGCGTGACCGCCGGGTCGAGATCACCGGTCCGGTCGAGCGCAAGATGGTGATCAATGCGCTTAACGCCAACGTAAAAGTGTTTATGGCGGACTTCGAAGACTCGCTGGCGCCAAGCTGGGACAAAGTCATCGACGGCCAAATCAACCTGCACGATGCGGTTAACGGCACCATTTCCTACACCAATGAAGCCGGCAAAATCTACCAGCTGAAACCGAACCCGGCGGTATTGATCGCTCGCGTGCGCGGCCTGCATCTGCCGGAGAAGCACGTGCTGTGGCGTGATGAAGCCATTCCCGGCGGCCTGTTCGATTTCGCGCTGTACTTCTACCACAACTATCGCCAACTGTTGGCCAAGGGCAGCGGCCCGTATTTCTACCTGCCGAAAACCCAGTCCTGGGAAGAAGCGGCCTGGTGGAGCGATGTCTTCAGCTTTACCGAGGATCGTTTCGATCTGCCGCGCGGCACCATCAAAGCGACCGTGCTGATCGAAACCCTGCCGGCGGTGTTCCAGATGGACGAAATCCTCTACCACCTGCGCGATCACATCGTGGGTCTGAACTGCGGCCGCTGGGATTACATCTTCAGCTACATCAAAACGCTGAAGAATCACGGCGATCGCGTGCTGCCGGATCGTCAGTCAGTGACCATGGAGAAACCTTTCCTCAGCGCCTATTCGCGTCTGTTGATCAAAACCTGTCATAAGCGCGGCGCGTTCGCCATGGGCGGTATGGCGGCGTTTATCCCGAGCAAAGACGCCGAGAAAAACGCCTGGGTGCTGAACAAGGTACGGGCGGACAAAGAGCTGGAGGCCAGCAACGGCCACGACGGCACCTGGGTGGCGCACCCGGGGCTGGCGGACACGGTGATGGAAGTGTTCGGCAAAGCGCTGGGCGATCGCCAAAACCAGCTGGAGGTGCTGCGTGAGCAAGACGCGCCGATCAGCGCCGCACAGCTGCTGGAACCGTGCGATGGCGAGCGTACCGAAGCGGGGATGCGCGCCAATATTCGCGTGGCGGTGCAGTACATCGAAGCCTGGATCTCCGGCAACGGTTGCGTACCGATTTACGGTTTGATGGAAGATGCGGCCACGGCGGAGATCTCCCGTACGTCTATCTGGCAGTGGATCCACCACGAGAAGAGCCTGAGCGACGGGCGCCGGGTCACCAAGGCGCTGTTCCGCCAGATGCTGCAAGAAGAGATGTTGGTGGTGCGTGAAGAAGTGGGGGAAGCGCGCTTTAACGCCGGCCGGTACGAAGAGGCGGCGCGCCTGATGGAGCGCATCACCACGCAAGATGAGTTAATCGATTTCCTGACGCTGCCCGGCTATGAGCTGCTGGCCTGAATTTTCCCAATCAACCCTACACGACTGAAAGGATAAAAATTATGTCTACCTCTCGCTCTCAACAGATTCAGCAGCTGGAACAGGAATGGAAATCGGCCCGTTGGGAAGGCATCACCCGCCCTTACAGCGCCGAAGACGTGATCAACCTGCGCGGTTCGGTCAACCCGGAATGCACTCTGGCGCAAAACGGTGCCGCCAAACTGTGGGCGTTGCTGAACGGCAAGGCGCGCAAAGGCTACGTGAACTGCCTGGGCGCGCTCACCGGCGGCCAGGCGCTGCAGCAGGCCAAGGCCGGCGTCGAGGCTATCTACCTGTCCGGTTGGCAGGTGGCGGCGGACGCCAACAGCGCGGCGGCCATGTACCCTGACCAGTCGCTGTATCCGGTGGACTCGGTGCCGAAGGTGGTCGAGCGCATCAACAATACCTTCCGCCGCGCCGATCAGATCCAATGGGCGAACCAGATTGAGCCGGGCAACAAAGGCTACACCGATTATTTCCTGCCGATCGTCGCCGATGCGGAAGCCGGCTTCGGCGGCGTGCTGAACGCCTTCGAGCTGATGAAAGCGATGATCACCGCCGGCGCCGCCGGGGTGCACTTTGAAGATCAGCTGGCGGCGGTGAAGAAATGCGGCCATATGGGCGGCAAAGTGCTGGTGCCGACGCAGGAAGCGATCCAGAAACTGGTCGCCGCGCGCCTGGCGGCCGACGTGCTCGGCGTGCCGACGCTGGTGATCGCCCGCACCGACGCCGATGCGGCCGACCTGCTGACCTCCGATTGCGATCCGTATGACAGCGCCTTCGTCACCGGCGAGCGCACGGCGGAAGGTTTCTTCCGCACCCATGCCGGCGTCGAGCAGGCGATCAGCCGCGGCCTGGCTTATGCCCCTTACGCGGACATGGTGTGGTGCGAAACCTCTACGCCGGATCTGGATGCCGCTCAGCGCTTCGCCGACGCCATCCACGCCAAATACCCGGGCAAGCTGCTGGCCTACAACTGCTCGCCGTCGTTCAACTGGAAAAAGAACCTCGACGACCAGACCATCGCCCGCTTCCAGCAGGCGCTGTCGGACATGGGCTACAAGTATCAGTTCATTACGCTGGCGGGCATCCACAGCATGTGGTTCAACATGTTCGACCTGGCGCACGCCTATGCGCAGGGCGAGGGCATGAAACACTACGTCGAGAAGGTGCAGCAGGCGGAGTTCGCCGCGGTGGATCGCGGTTACACCTTCGCGTCGCACCAGCAAGAGGTGGGCACCGGCTACTTCGACAAGGTCACCACCATCATTCAGGGCGGCGCCTCTTCGGTCACTGCGCTGACGGGTTCGACGGAAGAACAGCAGTTCTGATGCGGCAAGCTTAAAGACGTTTCATCCGGAGCCTGCATGCGCAGGCTTCTTTTTCTGGCGGGGGGTAAGGATGGCGGCAAAACTGGAGTTGTTGATCGCACAGACGATCCTGCAAGGCTTCGATGCGCAGTACGGCCGCTTTCTGGAAGTGACCGCCGGCGCGCAGCAGCGCTTCGAGCAGGCGGACTGGCCGGCGGTGCAGCGGGCGATGAAAAAACGCATCCATCTGTATGACCATCACGTCGGCCTGGTGGTGGAGCAGCTCAAATGCATCACCGGGCAGAAATACTTCGACGCCGACTTCCCCAGCCGGGTCAAAGCGGTCTATATCGACCTGCTGCCGGACTACCCGCGCTTCGAGATCGCCGAAAGCTTCTTTAACTCGGTCTACTGTCGGCTGTTCAAGCACCGCGATCTGACGCCGGACAAGCTGTTCGTCTTCAGTTCGCAGCCGGAGCGGCGCTTTCGCGACATCCCGCGTCCGCTGGCGCGCGATTTCACCCCCAATGGCGATCTGCCGGCGATGCTGCGCAGCGTGCTGAGCGATCTGCCGCTGCGGCTGCCGTGGGAGGATTTGACGCGCGATATTCACTACATCACTCAGGCGCTGCAACGCGCCTTCAGCGCACAGCAGTTGGCGGGGGCAACCTTCCAGATCGCCAACGAACTGTTCTATCGCAACAAGGCCGCCTGGCTGGTCGGCAAGCTGCGTCTGGCCGACGGCGTTTATCCGTTCTTGCTGCCTATCCACCACAGCGAGTCGGGCGCGCTGTTTATCGACGCCTGCCTGACCGGTAAGGCCGAGGCCAGCATCGTCTTCGGCTTCGCCCGATCTTATTTCATGGTCTATGCGCCGCTGCCGGCGGCGATGGTGGAGTGGCTGCGCGAGATCCTGCCGGGCAAAACCACCGCCGAGCTGTACATGGCGATCGGCTGCCAGAAGCACGGCAAAACCGAATGCTATCGCGAATACCTGACCTTTATGGCGCAGTCGCAGGAGCAGTTCATTATCGCGCCGGGGGTGAAGGGCATGGTGATGCTGGTGTTCACCCTGCCATCCTTCGATCGGGTGTTTAAAGTGATCAAAGACGAATTCGCCCCGCAAAAAGAGGTGACGCAGGCACAGGTGATGGCCTGCTATCAGCTGGTGAAAGAGCATGACCGCGTCGGGCGCATGGCGGATACCCAGGAGTACGAGAATTTCGTCGTCGACAAGGCGCGCCTCAGCCCGGCGCTGTTGGCGGAGCTGCAGCGCGAAGTGCCGGGTAAGCTGGAAGATCTCGGCGATCGCATCGTGATCAAACATCTGTATATGGAACGGCGCATGACGCCGCTGAACCTGTATCTGGAGCAGGCCAACGACCAGCAGATGCGCGATGCGATCGAAGAGTACGGCAATGCCATCAAGCAGCTGGCCGCCGCCAATATCTTCCCCGGCGACATGCTGTTCAAGAACTTCGGCGTGACGCGCCACGGGCGGGTGGTGTTCTACGACTACGACGAAATTTGCTACATGACCGAGGTCAACTTCCGCGACATTCCGCCGCCGCGCTATCCGGAGGACGAGCTGGCCAGCGAGCCGTGGTACAGCATCGCGCCCAACGACGTGTTCCCGGAGGAGTTCCGCCACTTCCTGTGCGGCGATCGGCGCATTCGGCAGGTGTTTGAAGAATTGCACAGCGATCTGTTTACCGCGGAGTATTGGCGCGGGTTACAGCAGCGCATCCGCGAGGGGCACGTGGAAGACGTGTTCGCTTACCGCAAGAAGCAGCGGTTCAGCCAGCGCAGCGGGGCGGCGCTGCCGGCCGCCACCGCTGCGATGTAAATCAGGCCTGGGCGCCCGCGACGGCGGCGCGCGCCAGTTCGGTGATGCGCGCGTAGTCGCCGCTTTCCAGCGCGTCCGCCGGCACCAGCCAGGAGCCGCCGATGCACAGCACGCTTTTCAGCGCCAGATAGCTGCGGTAGTTGTCCGGCGAGATGCCGCCGGTCGGGCAGAAGCGCACCTGCGGGAACGGGCCGCCGATCGCCTGCAGCGCTTTTACGCCGCCGTTGGCTTCCGCCGGGAAGAATTTAAACTCGCGCAGGCCGTAATCCATGCCCAGCATCAGTTCGGAAACGGTGCTGATGCCCGGAATAAGCGGAATGGACCCGGCGGTGGCCGCCTTGAGCAGCTCGTCGGTCAGCCCCGGGCTGATGGCGAACTGCGCGCCGGCCTCGGTCACTTCACGCAGCTGCTGCGGATTGATCACGGTACCGGCGCCGATGATCGCTTCCGGCACTTCTTGGGCGATGGCGCGAATGGCGTCCATGGCGCAGGCGGTGCGCAGCGTCACTTCCAACACCCGCACGCCGCCGGCGACCAGCGCTTTCGCCAACGGCACCGCATGTTCCAGCTTGTTGATCACGATCACCGGCACCACCGGCCCCGCCGTCAGGATCTGCTCGGCGCTTGTTTTCCACTTGTTCATGATGACGTTCTCCTTTGTGGCCACCGCCAGGCGGCGATGCGGCCAGGCTATCGATTAAAATGTGATGCAGCAGGCGCCCTGCTCGGCGCCGGACAGCTGGCTGCGCAGCGCGCCGAACAGCTCGCGGCCGCAGCCGATGTGTTCTGCGCTCAGATCGGGTTGGCACGGCGTGCGCTGGGCCAGTTCGTCGGCGTCGACCAGCACCTGCAGCTCGCCGCTGCGGCCGTTGACGCGGATCGGATCGCCGTCGCGCACTTTCGCCAGCAGGCCGCCGGTATAGGCTTCCGGGGTGACGTGGATGGCGGAAGGCACCTTGCCGGAGGCGCCTGACAGGCGGCCGTCGGTCACCAGCGCCACTTTGAAGCCGCGATCCATCAGCACGCCCAGCGGCGGCATCAGTTTGTGCAGCTCCGGCATGCCGTTGGCCTGCGGCCCCTGGAAGCGCACTACCACCACGCAATCGCGATCCAGCTTGCCGGCTTCAAACGCCGGCACGATGTCGTGCTGGCTGTCGAACACCACCGCCGGCGCTTCGATGATCTGGTTGTCGGCGGGCACCGCCGAGGTTTTCATCACCGCGCGCCCCAGATTGCCGGCCATCACTTTGGTGCCGCCGTGATGCTCAAACGGCTGAGCGACGCTGGCGATTACGCTGGCGTCGAGCGAACCGGCTACGCCTTCGCGCCACACCAACTGGCCATTATCCAGCCACGGTTCCTGGGTGTAGCGGTGCAGGCCGAAACCGGCCACGGTGTGCACGTCTTCGTGCAGCAGCCCGTGTTGCAACAGCTCACGCACCACCAGCGGCACGCCGCCGGCGGCCTGGAACTGGTTGATGTCGGCCGGGCCGTTCGGGTAGATGCGACACAGCAGCGGTACCGCCTCCGACAGCTCCGAGAAATCGTCCCAGGTGATGATGATGCCCGCTGCGCGCGCCATCGCCACCAGATGCATGGTCAGGTTGGTGGAGCCGCCGGTGGCCAGCAGCGAGACGATGCCGTTCACCACCACTTTCTCGTCCACCAGGCGGCCGATCGGCAGGTAGTTGCCGGCGGTGTCGGTCAGTCGCGTCACCTGGCGCGCAGCGGCGTCGTTCAGCGCGTCGCGCAGCGGCGTATCCGGATGCACGAAAGAGGCGCCCGGCAGGTGCAGGCCCATCACTTCCATCACCATCTGGTTGGTGTTGGCGGTGCCGTAGAAGGTGCAGGTGCCGATGCCGTGATAGGAGGCGGCCTCGGCTTCCAGCAGCGCCAGACGATCGGCCTTGCCCTCGGCGTACAGCTGGCGCACGCGCACCTTTTCCTTGTTCGGCAGGCCGCTGCTCATCGGGCCGGCCGGCACGAACAGCGCGGGCAGGTGGCCGAAGGAGAGGGCGGCCATCACCAGCCCCGGCACGATCTTGTCGCAGATGCCGAGGAACAGCGCGCCGTCGAACATGTTATGCGACAGTCCGACGGCGGCCGACATGGCGATCACGTCGCGGCTCATCAGCGACAGTTCCATGCCGTCCTGCCCCTGCGTCACGCCGTCGCACATCGCCGGCACGCCGCCGGCCACCTGGCCCACGGCGCCCACCGCCTTCAGCGCCTGCTTCAGCCGCTGCGGGTAGTGTTCGTACGGCTGGTGGGCCGACAGCATGTCGTTGTAGGCGGTGATGATGGCGATATCGCTGCGCACCATGTTTTTCAGCGCCGTCTTGTCATCGGGCTGACAGGCGGCGAAGCCGTGGGCCAGGTTGCCGCAGGCCAGCTGCGCGCGGTGGACGGTTTGGGAACGGGCCGCCTCGATGCGCGCCAGATAGGCGGCGCGGCTGGCCTGGGAACGGTGGATGATGCGCTGCGTGACACGGGACAAGGTTGGGTTAATCATGCCTTCCTCACATTGCTGTTGTTATAGTCGCCGCCTGTGGCGGTGCCCCCGGGGATGATTTGCAGCCCTGGTGTGCAAGGCCGGGGGCGATTTAGGATTTAAAACATCGTGAATGCAATCATGCCGATAGCGCCGCCGACGCTGCCCAGAATCGTTTCCATCACCGTCCAGGTTTTCAGCGTTTGCAGTTCGTTGGCGCCGGTGAATTTGCCGAACAGCCAGAAACCGGCGTCGTTGACGTGGCTCAGCACGATGGAGCCGCCAGCGATGCAGATAGCCAGCGCGGCCAGCTGCCCGCCGTTCAGCCCGAGCTGGCTGGTGACCGGCAGCACCAGGCCGACGGTGGTCAGACAGGCGACGGTGGCCGAGCCCTGAATCACCCGCACCATGGCGGAGAGCGCGAAGGCGGCTACGGCGATCGGCAGGCCGGCGCCGATCATGGCGTCACCCAGCGCCGGCCCTACGCCGGAATCCACCAGGATCTGTTTGAACACCCCGCCGGCGCCGGTCATCAGCAGGATGATCCCGGCCGGTTGCACCGCGGCGGAGCAGATAGCCAGCGTCTGTTCGTTGCTCATGCCGCGCGGCTTCGCCAGGCCGTAAATCACGATCAGGCAGGCCAGCAGAATGGCGGTGAACGGGTGGCCGATAAACTCCAGCCACTGCTGCAGCTGCGAGCCGGGGGTGACCAGCCGCGCGCCGATGGTCTTCATGCCGACCAGCACCAGCGGGCACAGCACCAGCGCCAGGCTGAAGCCGAACGACGGCAAATTGCCCTTGGTCAACGTCGGCTCGTTCTCTTCCGGCGGCATCGGCCAGTTGACGAAGCGGCTGATAAAGCTGCCGTACAGCGGGCCGGCGATCAGCATGCCGATCACCGCCGCCACCAGGCCGATGGCGATCATCCAGCCGAAGTCGGCCTTCATCTGCGAAGCCAGCAGCATCGGCACCGGCCCCGGCAGCAGGAAGGAGGCGGCGGCGGCCACGCCGGCGAACAGCGGAATGGCCAGCTTGACGATATTGCCGTCGGTGCGGCGCGCCACGGCGAACACGATGCCGATCAGCAGCACCACCGCCACGTCGAAGAACAGCGGCAGCGCGCAGATCAGGCCGGCGATGCCGAGCGCGTAGTGCGCCTTGCTTTGTCCGAATCGTTTCAGCAATTGCGCCGCAATTTGATCGAGCGCGCCGACCTCATGCAGGATCTTGCCGAACATCGCCCCGAGCGCCACCACGATCGCCAGGAAGCCCAGCGTGTCACCCATGCCTTTTTGCATGGTGTCGGCGATATGGTCCAGCGGCATGCCGGAGAAGATGCCGGCGGCGATGGACACCAGCATCAGCGCGACGAAGGCGTGCATGCGCGCCTTCATCACCAGGAATAACAGCAGTAAAACCGAGCCGACTGCGGTACCGACCAGCGTTACGGTACTCACGCGCACACGTCCTGCGGCAGGAAGCTCTGGATATGGCGCACGGTATCGGCGATCACCGCGTCCAGCGGCTGGTTGATGTCGATCGCCATCACGTCGCTTTCGTCGGCGCCCGGCTGCTCCAGCGCGGCGAACTGGGTGACCAGCATCTGCGGTTTGAAGAAGTGGCCGTTACGCGCCGCCAGGCGGGATTCGATCACCGGGAACTCGCCGTGCAGATAGATGAACGACAGGTTGCCGTTGCCGGCGCGCAGGC
The DNA here is from genome assembly GCF_052169175.1 of Serratia sp. CY31944. Taxonomy (NCBI): domain Bacteria; kingdom Pseudomonadati; phylum Pseudomonadota; class Gammaproteobacteria; order Enterobacterales; family Yersiniaceae; genus Serratia; species Serratia sp. CY31944. Next base: position 60,445 of record NZ_JBJNLG010000028.1, on the reverse strand, counting down.
GGTCGCGATACTGCTTTTTCAGCGCCGAGCAGACGATGATCGACACGTTGTTGGTGCGCTGCATGGCGAAGGCGGCGTCGTTGAGCGCGGCCAGCCACGGGGCGCGATCGTCGTCGTTCAACGCTTCGCCGGCGGCCATCTTCAGGATGTTGCTGCGCGGATGCAGGAAGTCGCCGTCGAGGAAGCCGGCGGAGAGTTGGCGGGCCGCGGCGGCGGCGACGGCGGACTTGCCGCTGCCGGAAACGCCCATAACGACGTAAATGCGATTTTGATTGTTGGTCATGGCTTGGCTCCAAAACACCGGGTGACGTTACCTTCGTTCAGCTTGTTTGTTACCGGTAACATGTTATCGGTAACATTGTCGAAGGAAGTTTGAGCGGTTGCAATGGGCTTTCGCCGTGAGGATCGTTAACTGTGATCGGCTTCAAGCTTTTTTCCCGTGCGCTACACAGGATGCCGACAGCCTGTTACATGCTGACAACAGAGCAAGGAATCAGGAGAGAGGGCGCGCAGGGGCGCCCCTCGGAGGGGTTGGATCAGCGCACGCCGCCATAGGCCAGGCTGATCTCTTTGGCCGCGTGGATCACCAGCGCCCCCAGCTCGATCACGCGATCGTCGGTGATGCGCGACACCGGGCCGGAGATGGAGATGGCGGCGAAGGCTTCGCGGTGCTCGTCGAAGATGCAGGCCGCCACGCAGCGCAGGCCGAGCGCGTGCTCTTCGTCGTCAAAGGAGAAGCCCTGTTTGCGGATCTGCGCCAGCCCCTCTTTCAGGTTGTGCGGCGTCAGGGTGTGCGGCGTGTAGGTGTGCATGCCTTTCTTGTGCAGCAGTTTGGTCACCTGATCGTCCGGCAGGGTGGCGAGGAACGCCTTGCCGGCGCCGGAGGCGTGCATCGGCAGTTTGCCGCCGATTGGCGCCGACATGCGCATCAGCGCCGTACACTGCACCTGATCGATGATGATCGCCTGGTACTCGCTGGTATCCAGCACCGCCAGGTTGACGGTTTCGCCGGACTCTTCCATCAGGCGGCGTAGCGTCGGGTGCACCATCGCCAGCAGGTTGCGGCTTTGCAGGAAGCTGCTGCCGACCACAAAGGCGTGCGAGCCGATGGTCCACAGGCCGAGATCGCCGACCTGGCGCACGAATCCCTGCTGCTGCATGGTGGTGAGCAGGCGGTGAGTGGTGGAGTTCGGCAGGCCGGCCTGCTGGGCCAGATCGGTCAGCGCCACGTTGCCCTGGGCTTCCGAAATGTACTCCAACAGCTTCAGGCCACGGGTCAACGATTGTACCTGGCCGGTCGCCGCACTGGCGGCCGGAGCTGCTGCGCGGGGCTTCTTGCCGCGTTTGGCGGGAGCAGGGGTGGCCATGGGTGAGATTCCTTTTTCCGTATGATGGAATTCATTTTCGTTTTTTGTCGATGAATTGCAAGTCGCCGTCAGCTCATCGGAGGTGTTGGCGCACAACCTGAAAAACTCTCAATTGTCGTCTGCCCCTTTGTCCCTACAAGCTGTGCTAGGATGACTCGTTGGTTTTTGCGGCGGTTGAGCAATGGGCTGGATGGCAATGGAAGGGGTTACAGTGACGAATCGAGTAGAACAACTGCGCCGCCAGTTAGCGCAGCGCATTTTGGTGTTGGACGGCGGCATGGGCACCATGATCCAGAGCTACCGTCTGGATGAGCGCGATTTCCGCGGTGAGCGTTTCGCCGACTGGCGCAGCGATCTGAAAGGCAATAACGATCTGCTGGTGCTGACCAAGCCGGAAGTGATCGCCGCCATTCATTACGCCTATCTCGAGGCGGGCGCCGATATCCTTGAAACCAATACCTTCAACTCCACCTCCATCGCCATGGCCGACTACCACATGGAGTCGCTGTCCGCCGAGATTAACTATCAGGCCGCCTGCCTGGCGCGCACCTGCGCCGACGAATGGACGGCGCGCACGCCGGAAAAACCGCGCTACGTCGCCGGGGTGCTGGGGCCGACCAACCGCACCGCGTCCATCTCGCCGAACGTCAACGATCCGGCGTTCCGCAACATCTCGTTCGACGAGCTGGTGACGGCTTACCGCGAATCGACCCGTGCGCTGGTGGAGGGCGGCGTCGATCTGATCATGATCGAAACCATCTTCGACACCCTGAATGCCAAGGCCGCCGCCTTTGCGGTGGAAACCGAATTCGAAGCGCTGGGGGTGGAACTGCCGATCATGATTTCCGGCACCATCACCGACGCCTCTGGCCGCACCCTGTCCGGCCAAACCACCGAAGCGTTTTACAATTCGCTGCGCCACGTCAAGCCGCTGACCTTCGGCCTGAACTGCGCCCTGGGCCCGGACGAACTGCGTCAGTACGTCGCTGAGCTGGCGCGCATCTCGGAGACCTACGTCACTGCGCACCCGAACGCCGGTTTGCCGAACGCCTTCGGCGAGTACGATCTGGATGCGGCCGAGATGGCGCGCCAGGTCGGGGAGTGGGCGCAGGCCGGCTTCCTCAATATCATCGGCGGCTGCTGCGGCACCACGCCGGAACATATCGCCGCGATGGCCAAGGTGGTCGAGGGCGTGCCGCCGCGCCGGCTGCCGGAGATCCCGGTCGCCTGCCGCCTGGCGGGCCTGGAGCCGCTGACCATCGATGCCAACACCCTGTTCGTCAACGTCGGCGAGCGCACCAACGTCACCGGTTCGGCGCGATTCAAACGGCTGATCAAAGAAGAGAAATACAACGAGGCGCTCGACGTGGCGCGCCAGCAGGTTGAGAGCGGCGCGCAGATCATCGACATCAACATGGACGAGGGGATGCTCGACGCCGAAGCGGCGATGGTGCGCTTCCTTAACCTGATCGCCGGCGAGCCGGATATCGCCCGGGTGCCGATCATGATCGACTCCTCCAAGTGGTCCGTTATCGAGAAAGGCCTGAAATGCATCCAGGGCAAGGGCATCGTCAACTCGATCTCGATGAAGGAGGGCGAAGAGGCCTTTATCCATCACGCCAAACTGGTGCGCCGTTATGGCGCCGCGGTGGTGGTGATGGCGTTCGACGAAGTGGGGCAGGCTGACACCCGCGAGCGCAAGTTCGAGATCTGCCGCCGCGCCTATAACATTCTGACCGAGCGCGTCGGCTTCCCGCCGGAAGACATCATTTTCGACCCGAACATTTTCGCCGTCGCTACCGGTATCGAAGAGCACAACAACTACGCCGTCGACTTTATCGAAGCCTGTGCCGACATCAAAACCCACCTGCCGCACGCGATGATCTCCGGCGGCGTGTCCAACGTGTCGTTCTCGTTCCGCGGCAACGATCCGGTGCGTGAAGCGATCCACGCGGTGTTCCTGTATCACGCCATTCGCAACGGCATGGACATGGGCATCGTCAACGCCGGGCAACTGGCGATTTATGACGATTTAAGCGCCGAGCTGCGCGACGCGGTGGAGGACGTGATCCTCAACCGTCGCGAGGACGGCACCGAACGCCTGCTGGAGCTGGCGGAAAAGTACCGCGGCAGCAAAGATAATGACGTGGCGGTGCAGCAGGCGGAGTGGCGTGGCTGGCCGGTGGAGAAACGGCTGGAGTATTCGCTGGTGAAGGGCATCACCGAATTTATCGAGCTGGACACCGAAGAAGCGCGGCAGCAGGCCGAACGCCCGATCGAAGTGATCGAAGGGCCGCTGATGGCGGGGATGAACGTGGTCGGCGATCTGTTCGGCGAGGGCAAGATGTTCCTGCCGCAGGTGGTGAAATCCGCCCGCGTGATGAAGCAGGCGGTGGCCTACCTGGAACCCTACATCGAGGCCAGCAAGCAGCAGGGCACCTCCGCGGGCAAAATCCTGTTGGCGACGGTGAAGGGCGACGTGCATGACATCGGCAAGAACATCGTCGGCGTGGTACTGCAGTGTAACAACTATGAAATCGTCGATCTGGGCGTGATGGTGCCGACGGAGAAAATCCTGCGCACCGCGCGCGAGGAGAACGTGGACATCATCGGCCTGTCGGGTCTGATCACGCCATCGCTGGACGAGATGGTCAACGTGGCCAAAGAGATGGAGCGCCAGGGCTTTACGTTGCCGCTGCTGATCGGCGGCGCCACCACCTCCAAGGCGCACACCGCGGTGAAAATCGAACAAAACTACAGCGGCCCGACCACCTACGTGCAAAACGCCTCGCGCACCGTGGGCGTGGTGTCGGCGCTGCTGTCCGCCACCCAGCGCGACGAGTTTGTGGCGCGCACCCGCAAAGAGTATGAAACGGTGCGCATTCAGCATGCGCGCAAAAAGCCGCGCACGCCGCCGGTCGATTTGCAGAAGGCGCGCGCCAACGCCATGGCGCTGGACTGGGCCGATTATCAGCCGCCTGTGCCGCGGCAGCTCGGCGTGTTCCCGGTGGCGGCCGGCATCGAGACGCTGCGCCACTATATCGACTGGACGCCGTTCTTCATGACCTGGTCGCTGGCGGGCAAATACCCGCGCATCCTGGAAGACGAGGTGGTGGGGGAAGAGGCCAAGCGCCTGTTCCACGACGCCAATCAGATGCTGGATCGGCTGGCCGCCGAGCGCAGCCTCAACCCGCGCGGCGTTTACGGTCTGTTCCCGGCCAACCGCGTCGGCGATGACGTGGAGGTGTACTGCGACGAACGGCGTGACGAGGTGCTGGCGGTGAGCCGCCATCTGCGCCAGCAGACGGAAAAAACCGACTTCCCGAACTACTGCCTGGCGGATTTCGTGGCGCCGAAAAGCAGCGGCAAGGCCGACTACTTCGGCGCCTTCGCGGTGACCGGCGGGCTGGAGGAGGACGCGCTGGCGGCGGCGTACGACGCGCAGCACGACGATTACAACAAAATCATGGTCAAGGCGCTGGCGGATCGCCTGGCGGAGGCCTTCGCCGAATACCTGCATGAGCAGGTGCGCAAGCTGCACTGGGGCTATGCCGCCGACGAGAGCCTGAGCAACGAAGAGCTGATCCGCGAAAACTATCAGGGTATCCGGCCGGCGCCGGGCTACCCCGCCTGTCCGGAACACACCGAGAAAGCGACCATCTGGCAGCTGCTGGACGTCAACCGCCACACCGGCATGGAGCTGACGGAGTCCTTCGCCATGTGGCCGGGCGCGGCGGTGTCCGGCTGGTACTTCAGCCATCCTGAAAGCAAGTACTTCGCGGTGGCGCAGATCCAGCGCGATCAGGTGGAAGACTACGCGGCGCGTAAAGGGATGAGCGTGAGCGAGGTCGAACGCTGGCTGGCGCCTAACCTCGGCTACGACGCCGACTGATTTCCTCTTTAAGGGCGCAGCGATGCGCCCTTGTCATTTACTGCGCTTCCACGTCGATGTGCAGCGCATCGTAACGCCAATACTCCAGATCGCAATCGATCACCCGGTCGTGCTGATCGCGGTTAACCCGCGTAATGAACAGCGCCGGGCTGCCGTAGGTCACCTTCAGCATGGCGGCGGCCTGCTGCGGCAGCAGGGTGGGCAGCATGTCGAAACGCACCCGGCCGTAGTGAATGCCGTAGCGCGCGGCGTACAGCGCGGTCAGCGACTGGGTCAGATCTTCGTCCAGTATGCCGGGGAAGTAGGCCGGGTTGAGGTAGTGCTCGCAGTACAGCACCGCGCGCCCGTCGATGTAGCGCAGCCGGCGAATGCGATAGGCCTCGGCGCCGGGGGGCAGCGCCAGGCGGCCGGCCAGCGGCGCGTCGAGCGTGACTACCGCGCTGTCGATCGCCTCGGTATGGGCGGCGCGCCCCTGTTGCTGCGCCATGGCGTGAAAATGGCTACGCTGCAGCGGGTTGTAGATAAGACGCGGGGGCGAAATGAACCAGCCGCGCCGCACCTGGCGGTAGATGACCCCCTGCGCCTCCAGTTGGCCGAGCGCCTCCTGCAAGGTAATGCGGGTGGTGGCGAACTGTTCGCTCAGGGCGCGTTCGGAGGGCAGCTTGCCGCCCACGGCGAACTCGCCTGCGGCGATGCGCGCGTTCAGCGTTTGGCAGATGGTGGCTACGGTCGTCGGTGCTTCACTCATACAGCGGGTGTCCCGTTTCAGTGCGTTTGGCCTCCCTTAAGGTAGACCAGCGTCGCGTTTTCGCCGTTGCAATGGGTGATAAAACCGTCGCTTTTTTAAGCTGACATATAATTATCACATTCGTCCGTTAGATTGGTTTGGTCCTTGCTGGACTAGTCCAGCCCTCCCCACACTACCACCTGGAGCATCAGTTATGAAACGTTTGTGCGCTTCTGTGTTAACCAGTGCCATCGTGTTATCCAGCCAGATGAGCTGGGCCGCGGATACCGATCTGGCGGCGCTGGAGCAGGCCGCGAAGAAAGAAGGCGAAGTCAACAGCGTCGGCATGCCGGACAGCTGGGCCAACTGGAAAGGCACCTGGCAAGATCTGTTGAGCAAATATGGCCTGAAGCATGTCGATACCGACATGAGCTCCGCGCAGGAGATCGCCAAATTCGATGCGGAAAAGAACAACGCCACGGCGGACATTGGTGACGTCGGCGCGGCCTTCGGCCCGGTGGCGGTGCAGAAGGGCGTGACGCAGCCGTACAAACCCTCTACCTGGGATCAGGTGCCGGAGTGGGCGAAAGACCAAGACGGCCACTGGGCGCTGGCTTACACCGGCACTATCGCCTTCATCATCAATAAACAGCAGGTGAAAGACATTCCGCACAGCTGGGCCGATCTGCTGAAGGGCAGCTATCAGGTCACCATCGGCGACGTCGGCACCGCGTCGCAGGCGGCCAGCGGCGTGCTGGCGGCCACCTACGCCATGGGCGGCAACGAGAAAAACCTCAAGCCGGGCCTGGAATTCTTCGGCAAGCTGGCCAAGGCCGGCCGTCTGAGCCTGAGCAATCCGGTGATCGCATCGCTGGAGAAAGGGGAAGTGCAGGTTGGCGTGGTGTGGGACTTCAACGGCCTGAACTACCGCGATCAGATCGACAAAACCCGTTTTGAAGTGCTGATCCCGTCGGACGGCTCGATCACCTCCGGCTACACCACCATCATCAACAAATACGCCAAGCACCCGAACGCCGCCAAGCTGGCGCGCGAATACATCTTCTCCGACGCCGGCCAGATCAACCTGGCGCGCGGCTATGCGCGCCCGATCCGCGCCGAGCATCTGACGTTGCCGGACGACGTCAAGGCCAAGCTGCTGCCGGCCGAGCAGTACAAGAACGCGCACCCGATCGCCGATCCGGCGGCCTGGGAACAGAGCGCCAAAGCGCTGCCGCGTCTGTGGCAGGAAAACGTCATTATGTTTATGCAGCAGTGAGTTAACGCACCATGAAAACGATCCTCGTGCTGCTGGACGGCCTCAACTACCGGGTGGCGCACGACGCCATGGGCTATCTGCAGGCCGAATGCGCGGCGGGACGCGGACGGTTGTACCTGTTGGAGAGCGAGCTGCCCTCGCTCTCCCGGCCGCTGTATGAATGCATCCTCACCGGCGTCACGCCGGTGGAGAGCGGCGTGGTGCACAACCACGTCTCGCGCCTTTCTCATCAACAAAGCGTGTTTCATTACGCGCGCGCCGCCGGGTTGACCACCGCCGCCGCCGCGTATCATTGGTTCAGCGAATTGTATAACCGCACGCCGTTCGACGCCGCGCGCGACCGCCATACCGACGCCCCCGAGCTGCCGATCCAGCACGGGCATTTCTATTACGACGACGGCTACCCTGACAGCCATCTGTTCGACGACGCCGAAAGCCTGCGCCTGCGGCATCAGCCGGATTTCCTGCTGATCCACCCGATGAACATCGACGACGCCGGGCACCGCTTCGGCCTCTCTTCGCCGCAGTACCGCAATGCGGCGCGGCGCGCCGACGGCTCGCTGTCGCGCTATCTGCCCGAGTGGCTGGCGGCCGGTTATCAGGTGCTGGTCACCGCCGATCACGGCATGAACGACGATCGCAGCCACGGCGGCGTGTTGCCGGAAGAGCGCCAGGTGCCGCTGTTCGTGTTCGGCTCGGGCTTCAGCCAGGACGATGCCGATCCGCAGCAAACCGAGCTGTGCGGCACGATCTGCGATCTGCTGCAGGCGCCGCACGACAAGCCGCGCTGCCGGGCGCTGCTGGCGCAGGATGCGCGATGAACGGCAAAACCAAATGGATCGCCGCGCTGTGCCTGTTGCCGTTTATCGTGCTGTTCGGCGCGTTTCAGATCGCCCCGCTGGTGTGGATCGCCGTTCACAGCTTTTTCAGTGAGACCGGCGGCTGGGGATGGGGCAACTATGTCGATATCCTCACCTCGCCGTTCTACCTGCAGGCCTTTCAGTTCTCGCTGGAGATCTCGCTGTGGTCGAGCGTCTACGGCTTGTTGATTGCGTTAGTGGGCAGTTACTCGCTGCGCCAGCTCGGCCAGACCCGATTTCATGACTTCGTGATGTCGTTCACCAACATGACCAGCAACTTCGCCGGGGTGCCGCTGGCGTTCGCCTTCGTCATTCTGCTGGGGCTGAACGGTTGCCTGACGCTGTTGCTGCGCAAATACGGTTTGATGGAGAGCTTCAATCTCTATTCGAAGAGCGGCCTGATCGTGCTGTATACCTACTTCCAGATCCCACTGGGGGTGCTGTTGCTGTATCCGGCGTTCGACGCGCTGCGCGCCGATTGGCGCGAGTCGGCGGCGCTGCTCGGCGCCGGCCCCTGGCGCTACTGGCGGCATATCGGCCTGCCGGTGCTGGCGCCGGCGCTGATGGGCACCTTCGTCATTCTGCTGGCTAACGCGCTGGGCGCCTACGCTACGGTCTACGCGCTGACCACCGGCAACTTCAACGTGATCCCGATCCGCATCTCGGCATTGGTGGCGGGGGACATCTCCCTCGATCCGAACCTGGCCAGCGCGCTGGCGATGCTGCTGGTGGTGATGATGGCGTTTATCACGGTGATCCACCAGTGGATGCTGCGCAGGAGCTACCTCAATGCGCGCTCATAATCGGATGGAGAATGCTCATGTCGCGTGCTGAACGCCTGTACCATCGCACGGTGACCGGCCTGCTGCTGCTGATCCTGCTGTTGCCGCTGGCGGCGACGCTGATTTATGCGCTGGCCACCCAGTGGGGCGCCACCATTTTGCCGGACGGTTTTACCCTGAAGTGGCTGACGGCGCTGTGGAGCGACCCGCGCTTTTTGCAGGCGCTGTGGCACTCGCTGTTGATCTGCTTCGGCACGCTGCTGCTGTCGGTGGTGGTGATCCTGCCGGCGATGTTTGTGATCGCTTACTACTTTCCCAAGCTGGACGCGGTGATGAACGTGCTGATTCTGCTGCCGTTCGCCGTGCCGCCGGTGGTGTCGGCGGTGGGGCTGATGCAGCTGTTCGCCGCCGATCCGCTGCCGCTGCTCGGCACTCCCTGGATTTTGGTGGGCTGCTATTTCACCATCGCGCTGCCGTTTATCTACCGCGCCATCAGCAACAACATGCAGGCGATCAACCTGCGCGATCTGATGGACGCCGCGCACCTGCTCGGCGCCAGCACCTGGCAGGCGGCGCTGTGGGTGGTGCTGCCGAACCTGCGTAAGGGCGGAACGATCGCCGTGCTGCTGTCGTTCTCGTTCCTGATCGGCGAGTTCGTGTTCGCCAACCTGCTGGTGGGCAGCCAGTATGAAACGCTGCAGGTCTACCTGTACAACATGCGCAACGGCAGCGGGCACTTTACCAGCGCGCTGGTCATCTCCTATTTCGCCGTGGTGCTGCTCGTCACCTGGCTGGCGAACCTGCTGAATAAAAACAAGGGTTAACCTGATGGCTTATCTCAACGTCACCCGCCTGAACAAACACTATGGCCAGACCCAGGTGTTTCAGGATATCGATTTCACCGCCGAAGAGGGGGAGTTCGTCACCCTGCTGGGGCCGAGCGGCTGCGGAAAATCGACGCTGCTGCGCTGTCTGGCCGGCCTGACCCCGGTCGACAGCGGGCAAATCTTGTTGCAGGGTCAGGATCTGGTGCCGCTGGCGCCGCAAAAGCGCGGCATCGGCATGGTGTTCCAAAGCTATGCGCTGTTTCCCAATATGACGGTGGAAGGCAACGTGGCCTTCGGGCTGAAAATGCAGAAGCTGGCGGCCGGGCAGATCGGCCAGCGGGTGCAGGAGGTGCTGGCGCTGGTGGAGCTGAGCGATCTGGCGAAGCGCTATCCGCATCAGCTGTCGGGCGGCCAGTGTCAGCGCGTGGCGCTGGCGCGTTCGCTGGTCACTCGCCCGCGGCTGCTGCTGCTCGACGAACCGCTGTCGGCGCTGGACGCGCGCATCCGCAAACACCTGCGCGAGCAGATCCGGCGCATTCAACGCGAGCTGAACCTGACGGCGATCTTCGTCACCCACGATCAGGAAGAGGCGCTGACCTTGTCGGATCGTATCGTGCTGATGAACAAGGGGCAGATCGTGCAGAGCGGCGATGCGGAAACCCTGTATACCCAGCCGGCGGACGCCTTCGCCGCCGGGTTTATCGGCAACTATAATCTGCTGACCGCCGAACAGGCCGCCCAGCTGACCGGGCGCAGCTATGTCGGCAAGGTGGCGATCCGGCCCGAATCGATCGGCCTGTTGCCGGCCGGGCAGGGGATCGGCGGGGTGATCCTGAGCCACAGTTTGCTCGGGAATGTGGTACGCTATCGGATTCAGGTTCGCGGTGTAGAATTGCTGGTTGACGTGCTCAACCGGTCGGTGGCCGACCTGCGGCCCGACGGCGAGCAAATTGGGCTACACTTGGAACCTGTTGTATTGCGGGAAGTTGCATGACTTCGCAGCGCGGCGCCGGGGCCTTTCCGCCGCCGCATTAACCCTTCTCTTCTGCGGTCTGCCGCCCGCCCGCTGTCCTGCCAGACCTACGCCCGGCAGGCGGGACCGCGCGCTGTACCCGTCATCTTTTGGCCTACCGGCTGCGGCTAAGGCGAACAGAACCGTTCCGTCTTTCCGCACCGCCTGACAGGCATCGGGTACCAGCCTCCTTTGGCCGGGCGTTAATGGAGCGTATCTTCCGTGCTGACCCTTCTTCACCTGCTTTCCTCCGTGGCGCTGTTGGTGTGGGGCACCCACATCGTGCGCACCGGGATCATGCGGGTTTACGGCGCCAATCTGCGGCGCGTGTTGAGCGACAGCGTTGAGAAAAAGCCGCTGGCGTTCGTTTCCGGCATCGGCGTGACCGCGCTGGTGCAGAGCAGCAACGCCACGGCGCTGCTGGTGACCTCTTTCGTCGCTCAGGGGCTGGTGGGGCTGGCGCCTGCACTGGTGATCATGCTCGGCGCCGACGTCGGCACCGCGCTGATGGCGCGCGTGCTGACCTTCGATCTTTCCTGGCTGTCGCCGCTGCTGATCCTGATCGGCGTCTTCCTGTTCCTCAGCCGCAAGCAGATGCGGATCGGCCAGATCGGGCGCGTCCTGATCGGCCTTGGGCTGATCGTGCTGGCGCTGGAGCTGATCGTGGCTGCCGCCACGCCGATCACCCAGGCGGCCGGGGTGAAAGTGCTGTTCTCGTCGCTGACCGGCGACGTGATGCTGGACGCCCTGACCGGCGCGCTGTTCGCCATCGTCAGCTATTCCAGCCTGGCGGCGGTGCTGCTGACCGCCACCCTGACCGCATCCGGCGTGATCTCGCTGAAGGTGGCGCTCTGCCTGGTGATCGGCGCCAACCTCGGCAGCGGCCTGTTGGCGATGATCAACGCCAGCGGCCAGAACGCCGCCGGGCGGCGCGTGGCGCTCGGCAGCCTGCTGTTCAAGCTGGTGGGCTGTGTGCTGGTGCTGCCGTTCGTTTCCTATCTGGCGGATGTGATGGCTCAGCTGCCGGGCGGCAGCGAAGAGCTGGTGATCTACTTCCACGTGTTCTACAACCTGATCCGCTGCCTGGTGATGATCCCGCTGGCCGGGCCGATGGCGACGCTGTGCGAGCGGCTGATCGTCGACGTGGCGGCCGACGATCCGCGCATGCGTCCGCGCCATCTGGACGCCAGCGCGCTGGACACGCCGACGCTGGCGTTGGCCAATGCGGCGCGCGAAACGTTGCGCATGGGCGACGTGGTGGAACACATGATGATCCTGCAGCGCGAAGTGCTGCACGGCAAGCAAGGGGTGGATAAAGAAGTGCGGCGCCTCGACGATGACGTCGACGTGCTGTACACCGCCATCAAGCTGTATCTGGCGCAGATCCAGAAGGAAGATCTGGGCGAGGAAGACTCGCGCCGCTGGGCGGAGATCATCGAAATGGCGCTTAACCTGGAACAGGCGGGCGACATCATCGAGCGCATGGCCGGCGACGTGGGCGCCAAGTCGCACGCCGCGCGCCGCGCCTTCTCGGCGGAAGGATTGGCGGAACTGGACGGGCTGCATGAGCGGCTGATCGGCAACCTGCGCCTGGGGCTGTCGGTGTTCCTGTCCGGCGACGTCACCAGCGCCAAGCGCCTGCGCCGTTCCAAGCATCGCTTCCGCATTCTGGATCGCCGCTACGCGCACGCGCACGTCGATCGCTTGCATCAGCAAAACGTGCAGAGCATCGAGACCAGTTCGCTGCATTTGGGATTGTTGGGGGACATGAAGCGCCTGAACTCGCTGTTCTGCGCCGTGGCTTACAACGTGTTGGATCAGGATGCCAAGGACGACGATCGCGACTGGGAAGACACCCCGAGCACGCTGTAAAAAAAACGCCCCCGGTTTTCATCGGGGGCGTTGTGCAGGAGAGGTGCGTTATTTGCCGCTGAACACGCCGGCTTTGGCGTCCGCCTGCTGAGTCGAAGCATGGCCGCTGACGAACGGCACGTTGCCGTCGACGCTTTGCTTCGCCGCGCCGCCTAACAGCCCGCCTACCGTGGCCGCCGCATCGACGCGGCCGCCGCCCTGATAGCGTTGGCCGCTGACGTCCTGCTGGCTGACCTTGCTGCCGCCCAGTTCCACCTTGCCCTGCCGGCTGCGGATCTCGCCGCCGGTCAGTTGGGTTTGGCCGCCGACCTGCAGCGCCACGCCGTGCTTACCGGTAATCGCCGACTGCTCGCCGACCGCGTTGTTGTTCACCACGTCGGCATTGACCTTGAGCTGCCCTTGGCGACCGGCCGGCCCGGTGATGCTGTCTTTCACCGCGCCGCCGACGGTGCGTGCACCGCGATCCCACAGCGGGCCCTGCGGCTTCTCGCCGGCCGGCGTTGCCGGCAGCGTCACTTTGCCGTCGGCCTTGCTGAAGCTGACCGCGCCGGTGGTGTCCTGCTGCGGATCGAGACGACGCGCCACGCTGTTGTACTTGTCGGTGGTGGCGTCGGCCACTTTATTCACCCCGGCGTCCAGTTTCTCTTTCACTTTCCCGGCGTAGCGCGGCGTGCCCACCTTCGACAGCTTGGAGGTGATGCTGCTGCCCGGATCGTTGCTGTGGCTCAGCCCGGCATCCACCTCCACCTTCACGCCTTTCTCGACGTCCTTGCGGCTTTCAACGCGCAGATCGCCGCCCACCTTGCCCTGTACGCTGTCGGCATCGACGCGCGCCCCGGCGAGGCGGGTGTCTTTGCCGCTGTTGAGCGCCACGTCGCCTGCGGTGATGCCGGTGTTGGCGTGAGTGGTTTTATCCTGCTGTTCCACGCCGACCTTCAGACCGGCGCCCAGCGTATGGGTGTCTTTGCCGGTGTTCGGATCGACCTTGCCGTTGGCGTCCTTGTTGAACGTTTGGCCGCCTTTGGCGTTGGCTTTGATGCCCAGGCTCCAGTTGTCCTTGTGCTGCTCGTTCTTGGCGGACTCCAGCAGGATGCCGCCGTTTTTCGCCTCGAGCGCGGCGCTGCCGCCGCTGACCTTGGCGCCCTGCAGATGCAGCGCGTCATCGCCTTTACCGTTGGCGGACAGGGTGACCTTGCCGTCTGAGGCGAGAGTGGCGCCCTGGCGTTCGGTCGCGGACTCATTCACCTTGGCGATGTCGAAGGCGCCGCCGGCGGAGAGGCTGCCGCCGGTTTTTTCCTTGCTGTCGCTGCTGCCGGCGCCCAGATCGAGATTGCCGGACAGCTGGTTCTCCTTACGCGTTTGGGTCGATTCCGCCGCCTGCAGCGCAACCTTGTTGCCCGCGCTCAGGGTGACGTCGCCCTGGCTCTTGACGTTGGTGCCCTGCAGCGTCAGATCGCGGCCCGCCTTCAGCTCCACGCCCTGTTGGCCGCTGACGTTGCCGACCTGCGCGGTGCTGCTGTTGCTTTCGCCGTTGTTGGTGCCGCCGCCGAAGCCGGCGCCGAAGTTTTTGCTGTCGGCGGTGAAACCGCCTTTGGCGGAGGCTTTGACGTTGAAACCGCTGTGGTTTTCGCTCTGCTTATCGCTGGCCTGATCGAAGCGGATATCGCCGCCGGCGTTGACGGTGGTTTTACCGCTGCCGCCGTTCAGCGCGGTGCCCTGATAGACCGCGTCTTGTTTCACGTTGACGTTGATGCCGTTCGCGGCGTCGATCGTGCCGGTCACCGCCTGGCTGGCGTTGCTGTTGCTGCGCTGGGTGCCGCCTTCGCCCTTGGCGTCTACGGTCAGATCGCTGCCGGTGGAGGTGTAGACGCGTACGCCGGCGCTGCCGCGGGTATCGCGGTTCTGCTCTTCCTGGTGGTTCGTCGCGGCTTCGCTGCGGTGGCTGTCCGCCGTCAGCGTGACCGCGCCTTTGCTCGCCTGATACTGCGTGCCCTGATCGCGCACTTCGCCTTTGGCGTTGATGTCGATGCTGCCGGCTTTCACCGAACTGACCACCGCCTGCGAGCTGCTGCTGCGTTTTTCGCTGCTGCCGCCCTGCGCGCCGATATCCAGGCCGACGTTAGGCGCGCCGATGCCGCCGATGTCGTTGATGACGCCGGTGGCGTCCAGCTTGGCCGCCTTGCCGACCGCGCGCTCAACCGGGCGGGTCACGGCGCTGTAATCGACGTTGGCGCCGATGTTCACACCGACGTCGGTTTTGGTGGTGGTGCTGCTGGCGGTGTCGGCGGCGGCCAAATGATCGACGCCCGCGGCGTTTTCTTGATAGGCACCGCCGACGCTGTGCTGCGCGCCTTGCTGGGTCAGCTTGTCACGGGCGTTGACAGTCAGGTTGCCTTTGACGTCGCTGCCGGAGGTGACCGCCTTGCTGCTCTGCGCCTGCGTTTTGCTGTTCTCGTAGCCGGCTTCCACGCCGCTGCCGAGCTTGTCGATGCCGCCGGTGTAATAGAAACCGCCGCCGATCTTGGTCTGCTCGGTGTTCGAGGTGGTTTTATCGTCGGCCGCCAGGAACGAAACCTTGTTGCCGCTGACGCTGGCGTCGCCTTTGTCGGCGACCAGTTTGGAGCCGCTGAAGGTCACGTCCTTCTCCGCCTCGAGCTTCACGCTGCCGCCGCTGAGGGTGGCGCCGTGGTTCTCGGTGCGGGTGGTTTTCTCGCTGTCGCGGGTGTGTTCGATGCGCAAACCGGCGCGGTATTGCTTGTCACCGGCTTCTTTGGCGTAGCCGTTGACGGTAAGCGCGGTCTTCTGCTCATCGATTTTTTGCTGCTGTTCGGCGGCCTTGACGTTGATGCTGCCGGTCTGAGAGGTGACGCTCAGCTCGCCGCCGCTGGCGATCTGGCTGCCGATGACGTCGGTATCCTTACGGCTGACCAGCTTCAGGTTGGTGTCAGACTTCAACTCGCTGGCGGTGCTGCTCTGGTAGCGGTTGTCGGCCTTGTGCGAACTGCTGGTGATGTTGAAGGCGGTGCCGGTGCGCGCATCGATTTTGTCTACGGTGGTGCTCAGCGCGTTGTCGATGCGCAGGCCGCCCTGGGTGGCGGTGACCAGGCCGCCTTCCTTGCCGCGCGCCTTGCTGCCGGTGATGGTGACGCCCTGCTGGCCGTTCAGGCGCAGGGTGCCGTCGCTGGTCAGCTCGGAGGCGTGGCTGATCTCGCGGCGGTTGCTGTTGTTTTTGTTGTCGCCGCCGCCGATGCCGCCCCAGGAGGTTTTGTCATCGCGTACCGCTTTGGCGTTGGCTGTTTTCTGCACCCCGACCTGGATCTGGTTGTCTGCGTCGATCGTCAGATCGCGCTGGGCGTGGACCTTGGCGCCCTGGGTAGTGACATTGCGACCGGCTTTCAAGGTCAGTTCGCCCTGGCTACGCAGTTCGCTGGCCTTCAAGCTCTCGCTTTCGTCGCTGCTGCTCCAACTGCCGGTGCGCAGGCTGGAGGTGTGGTTGCGCTGATAGCCGCGCTCGGTGGACTTATCCTTCTCCACCAGCCCGGCGAGGTGCACGTCGCGCGCCGCTTTGACGCTCAGCGCCCGATCGGCGCTGACGTTGGCGCCCAACAGGTTCACGTCTTCCCGGGTACTGACGAGTGTGGCGTTGCCGCCGGCGGCGACGGTGCTGCCCGCCTGCTGCTGCTGCTCATGCTCGCGGGTGACGTCGTATTGCCAGGAGTAGAACCAGCGGTCGTCGGTGTGGCCCTGGGTCTGTTTCAACTGCTGGCCGTCGAGCGTCAGCTTGCCGCCCTGCAGCGTGATGTCTTCGCCGCGAATATCGGTGGCGGTGAGGTGCGCGTGGTTATCCGCCACCAGGCTGATGTTCTTGCCTTTCAGCTCGGTGCGGGTCAGCTTCTGACTGCTGCTGCGATCGTTGACGTAGATGCCGCCGCGGTAGTTCTGGTAGTTGTCGCCGCCGTTGCGGTTGCTGCTGGCGTCGTCAACGCGGCTTTCGCTGCGAATATCGTAGGCTTTCACCTTGAGCTCGTCGCCGGCGGCCAGCGTGCCGGCCAGCTTCACGCCGCTGCCCTGCGCGGTGTTGATGATGTTGATGCGCCCGGCCTGCATGCTGCCGAGGTAGTAGCTGTCCAGCGCCGTGGTCGGCTGTACGCTGGCCTGCACCTTGCCGTCGCGCGCCACCCGGTTATGGCCGCTGATGGCGTTGATCGCCGCCGGCGTCACGCTGCCGTTGCGATGGGTGAAGTCTTGCACGATCACGTCGCCGCGGCTGTCTATCTTCGGCGCGATCAGATCCAGCACGCCGCCGGCGTTCAGGACGCCGTTGAGGCTCAGGGTATTGCGGTTGTCCAGGGTGCTGTAGCCCTGCAGCAGGCCGTTCTCCACCAGCGGGTTGCCGACCACCAGCGAGGAGCGGCTGGTGTTGATGAACCCGCAGCCCTGGCAGCTGATGCCGTTCGGGTTGGCCAGCACGTAGTCGGCCGCCATGCCGAAGATCTCTTGCTGGCCATGCAGCAGCGACGGGTTGCGGCCGATCACTTCATTGAGGATCACGCTGGCTTCGCGCCCGCCCAGATTGGGGTTGGCGCCCAGTTGGCCGGCCAGCTGCGACAGCCCCGCTTCGCGGGAGTTGTTCAGCACGGCGCCGGGCTGGTTGACGTTAAAGTCCTGGTATTGGTTGTGCGACAGCCCGTTGCCGTTCGGCGCGACGATGTCGACCACCTGCGCGCCGGTCGCGGCGGTGGAAACGCCGGGGCCGTTGGCGCCGTTGGCCGCCACGATCTCCGCGGCGTAGGCGCCGGCGGAAGCGGCGAGAATAATCGCCAGCGCGGCGGCCAGTTTGCCCGCTGCTGAAAGCCTGAAGTTATTATTTTTCATCCATGTTTCTCCGTATATTGCCGTGGGGTCCTGCAAAACTGCTGATTAAAAGGTGTAAGAAAAGCGCGCCAGTACCTGAACGGGATCTTCCGGCGTGGCGTGATTCGACAAGATCCAGCCGCGGCTGACCTCGAGATCGACCAGCGCCTGCCGATAGCGCAACGTGGCGCCGCTGCTCAGGCCGGCGCTGCTGCGCCACCCCGAGCTGTCCTGGCGCGGCAAAATGCGGCCGACGTCGGCGCCGAGGCGCGGCGTCAGCGTGGTGGCACCCAGATTGAAGCTGCGCGACAGCGTGTTCTGCAGATACCAGCCGTTGTCGCCTGACTGGGTGCTGCGGCTGAAGCCGCGCACGGCGCTGCGATCGGTAAGGCTCAGCCACTCCACGCCGGGCAGCGGGTCGCGGCTGTACTGGCCGTAGAACAGGTTGTTGAGCTGATAGGTGGCGTCACCCAGGTGAAGGCGCTGGCTGAGGTTGGCGAACAGTTTGCCTTTGGTGAACTGGCTGTCGAGGTGCACCGAGCTTGGGTGGCGACCGGCCCCCAGCCACGGCAGGCCCTGTTCGACGCTGAGGTTGGCGCTGAATACCCCGTTGGGCAGAATTTGCAGGTGGCTGGCGCTCAGTTCGGCCAGGGTCAGGGTGGGGCTGCTGACCTCGAGGCGCACGCTTTCGAAGTAGTTGTCGATGCGCTTGTAGGTCAACTGGCCGCTCAGGCTGTCTATCTGATCGCGATCGCGGTAAAACACGTAGTCGCTGCGCAGACCATACTGCTGGGTCTGGCCGTGCAGTTTGACCAGGTTGTGCGGCAACTGCTGGTGGTTCTCATAGGAGGAGAAGCTGGCGAACCCGCTGAAGGTGAACGCGCCGTACGGCAGCGAATAGAGCAGGGTATAGGCGCGGTTATAGCGATGAGCCGGGTTTTCCAGCGTGCTGTTGGCGTTCAGGCTGACGAAGTCCGACAGGCCGAACGGGCTGTCCAGCGTGGCGGTGGCGCGAGCCAGCCACTGGCCGGTGCTTTTTTGGCCGTAATTATCCGTGCCGACGGTCATCAGCCAGGGCTTGGCATGCTGATTGCGCAAACGAATGACCGAACCGCCAACCTGGCGGCCGGGCAATATATCCAGCTTGGTGGTATTCGATTGCAAACGGTTGGCCTGATCCAATCCCTGGTCGAGCTCGGTTAATTTCAACGGCTTGCCTTCCAGCCCTGGAAATAATAAACGGCTGTTGACCCAGCGATCGCCGCCTTCTATTTTCTCGATAAATCCTTCGGTGACGCTTAATCCCAATTCTCCCTGTGAATTAGGGCGAACAATTTGCACGCGCGCGGTGATATAGCCTTTTTGCACATAAAGGCGCGTTAATTCACGGGTCAGGCGATTGATATCGTTGCTGCTGATGCACTGTTCCGGCAGCGCGCTCAGGGCGGATAAATCGGCCGGCGAGAGCAGGGTGACGCCCTGCAGATAAACGCCGGCGATCGGCAGGCACTGCGCGGACTGCGGCAGGGCGGGCGCGGCCGGTTCCGGCTCCGCCAGCAAGCGTTGCTGCTTCAGCTGCTGGTAGCGGCGTTGCTCAATCAACTGGTTGACTTCACGCGTGCTGTCTTGCAGCGCGCGGCGCGACTCCCCCATCGACATATCCCGCATCATGTGGGCGTCCGGCAGGGTTTCGGCGGAAAGGGCCGTGCTGACCAACAGCGTCAAAGCGGTGATTTTTTTTATCATTGTAATCCATTATGAGAGGCCGCCGGGGCAGCCAGCCCAATCCATGAGGTTAACCACGGGCGGCCGACGGCCGGCCCGAAATAATGAGCGACATGCACATTGCGAGGTATCTTGATTTGCCGCGGCAAATAAGACGGTGGGTATATATCTAAATAATAATTAGGCTGCTTCTTTTATGGCGGGCAACCCTGGCGACTTAATTAATTAAAAAAAGTAGAACGTCTCTTCCTCTTGCCAACATTATCGGCATGGATAGGAAGAATCTGAATTTTTATTTTTCACGGATGATAGGGGATGAGGGGAATTATGACAATCCGACCAGTGGGAAATACGAAATTTCTCAGGAAAGAAAAGGGACGCAATTGTTTGCGTCCCTACAGGCGGTTTATTTTTTCTTGATGGGGCGGCCGGACCAATAACCCGCCAGCAGCGAACCGGAAAGGTTGTGCCAGACCGAGAACAGTGCGCCCGGCAGCGCGGCCAGCGGCGAGAAGTAGATTTTGCCCAGCGTGGCCGCCAGCCCGGAGTTCTGCATGCCGACTTCGATCGCCAGCGTGCGGCAGGTGGATTCGTCGAAGCCGAACAGCTTGCCGCCCCAATAGCCGCTCAACAGACCGATACCGTTGTGCAGGATCACCGCGACGATCACCACCAGACCGACCGAGGCGATATGGCTTTGGCTGCCCGCCACCACCGCGCTGATGATCGCCAGGATGCACACCATCGACAGCGCCGGCAGCAGCGGCTCGATGCGTTTCACCGTTTTGGTCAGGGTATGGTGGACGATCAGGCCCAGGCCGATCGGGATCACCACGATCTGCAGAATGCTCAGCAGCATGCCCATGATATCGACGCTGATTTCGGCGTCGACGTACAAACGGGTCAGCAGCGGCGTGGCGAACACGCCCACCAGCGTCGAGACCGCCGAGATGGTCACCGACAGCGCCACGTCGCCCTTGGCCAGATAGATCATCACGTTGGAGGCGGTGCCGCTGGCCACGCTGCCCACCAGCACCATGCCGGCGGACAGATCCGGCGGCATGCGGAACAGCATCGCCAGGATCCAGGCCGCCAGCGGCATGATCAGATAGTGCAGGAAGATGCCGGCCGCCACCGGGCCGGGGCGCGCCAGCACGCGTTTGAAGTCGTCCAGCCGCAGCGTAACGCCCATGGCGAACATGATCAGCATCAGCAGCGGGCTGACGTAGGGGCCGATGCCGGTAAAGGTGGTCGGCGTGTAATAGGCGGCGACGGACAGCAGTATCGCCCACAGGGGGAATAAACGCGTGAGTAATGCCAACATGCAGGTTTTCCTTAGCCAGATTGAGAACGGTGGGTGTGGTTGTGTTTTTTGCGGGTTCAACATGCTGAACCCCTGCCGGTTTTGAACGGATTTTTTAGACGCAGGGGCGCAGCGTGCTGCGCCCGCAATCGGGGATAATGACTTATTCGAACAGGTTGTGATGCAGGGTACGCACCACCTGTTCGGCTTCTTCGCCCGGCACCAGGAAGCACAGGTTATAGCTGCTGGCGCCGTAGCAGATCAGGCGGATATTGAACGGATCGAGCACGCCGAACACCTCTTTGCCCACGCCGCAGGCGCGCGACAGCTGGTTGCCGATGATCGCCACCAGCGCCAGGTTTTCTTCCACTTCCACCCGGCACAGCGACGACAGCTCGGTCAGCAGCGAGGTGGTCAGCAGGCTGCCGCCAACGGAGGTGGCGCCGGTGGTGTCCATGGTCAGCGCAATGCTGACCTCCGAGGTGGTGATCAGATCGACGGAGACGTTGTGGCGCGCCAGAATGTTGAACACCTCCGCCAGGAAGCCGCGCGCGTGCAGCATGTTCAGGCTGTGCAGCGTCAGCAGCGTTTGCTTGCGACGCAGCGCCAGCGCGCGGAACAGCGGCGGATTCTCGGTGGTGTTGCACACCAGCGTGCCGCCGGCCGCCGGATCCTTGCTGGAGCCGACGAACACCGGAATGTCGCTGCGCACCGCCGGCAACAGGGTGGCCGGATGCAGCACCTTGGCGCCGAAGGTGGCCATTTCCGCCGCCTCTTCGAAACCGATTTTGTCGATGCGCTTGGCCGCCGGCACCACGCGCGGATCGGTGGTGTAGATGCCCGGCACGTCGGTCCAGATATCTACCCGGCCAACGCCGAGCGCCTCGCCGAGCAGCGCGGCGGTATAGTCGCTGCCGCCGCGGCCGAGCGTGGTGGTGCGGCCTTTCGGCTCGCTGCCGATAAAGCCCTGGGTGACCACCAGCGCTTCCTGCAGGCGCGGCTGCAACTGCGCCCGGGCCAGTTCGCTGAGCGCGGCGCTGTCCGGCACGGCGCGGCCGAAGTGATCGTCGGTGCGCATCACTTTGCGCACGTCGAACCATTCGGCCTGCACGTTGCGGGCGCGCAGGATTTCAACGAACAGCAGGGTGGACATCAGCTCCCCATGGCTGACCAGTTCGTCGGTCAACGCCGTCGAGGTGGCCAGCGACGCGGCTTCCGACAGCATGGCGATGTTTTCCAGCAGGCGGTCGATCTCTTCGCGGATCACCGCCGGCGCCGTGAGGCGATCGAGGATGGCGTACTGGATGCGGCGGATCTCATCAAGCCGGTAGTTGCGCTTGTCGGCCTCGCAACCCTCGGCCAGGGCGACCAACAGGTTGGTGACGCCCGCCGAGGCGGACAACACCACCAGGCGGACCTGCGGGTTGGCCAGCACGACGTCGGCGCTGCGGTTCATGGCTTCAAAGTCGGCGACGCTGGTGCCGCCGAATTTGGCTACCACGGTGGAATTCTGGGGTGCTGCTTGGTTCATCTAGAAACCTCGTGTCAGGGATGCCCGTTTGAGGGCACTGTAATTCCATAGCCTTGGCACAAGGGGAGAGCGGTAAACAGGGGGCAGGCGTAGAGGTCAGGCTACGATACACCCAGAAGCGCCCCACCTTGTCGATCGCCCTGCGGGCGATCCCCTGGTGACAACCCAGGGGATTCAGCCCCTGTAGTCGATAGGATAATGGCCGGCCATTATCCTACCTCGGCGTCGCTCCCCCTCGGGTGCCGTCAACGGAGAAACGGCTCCTCTGACACTCTACCTGGGCGACGCGCCTCTTCTGGCTTGCGCACCGGGTGCGCAAGTAGGCTGTTAGGAATAGCCGGTTATCGCCATTCTGTCAACGTACAGACGGTGAGGGATTTTCATCTTGCACCAGCGCGATAAGCGTACAGGGCATCGCGGGCGTGGAACCGGCGCCAATCGGTTGCAGAGAACCGTCTTCCTTTTGGCTGAATAACGGAATAACGCCCTGATGTTTCTCCAAATACTCCAGCCAACCGAAATTTTCGTTCAATTTGGTCGCTTTGATGGTGGCTCCCCTGGCGAGCAGGCTGCTCAGGCGGCCGTAGGTGGCTTCCTGATTAAATAAAATTTCATGCCGGCGGAAACGCGAGCTTTCCGCGCTGGCGCCGCGCCCTTTCAGCGGCGCTCCCGAACGGATGGCAAACACGTGATCCTCGCCGAAGAGATGACCGAAGTGGTAGACCGCCAGCGCGTTCTGGTGGCGATTGGGCGACAGCGCCAGCACCTGGGCGATATTGCTCAGATCGAGATAGTTCTCGGCGTGTTCGGAGTAGGCGTGGCCATAGTAGGCCGGGATGCCTTCCATGCGCGCCTGGCGGTAGTATTCCCAGCTGCTGTCGGTGACGATTACCGGCACGTTTAGCTTGATCAGCGCCTGCGCCAGCATGCGCGCCACGCTGTTGGCGCCGACGATCAGCACGCCGCGCGGCTTTTGCTGCTGCACCCGCAGCCAGCGCGCCATCATCCCGCTGGTCAGGCTTTGCAGCACCACGGTGCCGATGATGATGGCGAACACCACGGTCACCAGCCGGTCGGCGCCCTGGTAGCCGCTGCGCTGCAGCGTCAGCGCGAACAGCGAGCTGACCGCCGCGGCGACGATGCCGCGCGGGGCGATCCAGCACAGCAACAGCCGATCGCGCCAGTGCAGGGAAGAGCGCCAGGTCGACACCGCGATGCACAGCGGCCGGGCGATGAACTGCACCACCAGCAGCAGCAGGAGCAGCGGCCAGCCCATGTTCCACAGCGCCTGGATATCGAGCCGCGCCGCCAGAATGATGAACAGCGCCGAGATCAGGATCGCCGACAGCTCCTCTTTGAACGCCAGAATATCGCTGGTGTCCACGTCGCGCATGTTGGCCAGCCAGATGCCCATCACCGTGACGGTCAGCAGGCCGGATTCGTCGGCGATGGCGTTGGAAACGCCGAAGGCGGTCAGCATGATCGCCAGCACCGCCAGGTTCTGCAGGTAGCGCGGCAGCCAGACGCGGCGCAGCGCCAGGCCGAGCAGGTAGCCGAACAGCGCGCCGGCGATCAGGCCGACGGCGGCGGTCATGCCCAGCGTCCAAAATAGATGGGTATAGGACTCCGCATTCTGTTTCAGCACGATGAATTCGAACACCAGCAGGGTGAAGATGGCGCCGACCGGATCGATGACGATCCCTTCCCAGCGCAGCACCTGGTTAATGTTGGCGTTCGGCCGCACCACGCGCATCAGCGGGGCGATCACCGTCGGCCCGGTCACCACCGTCACCGCGCCGATCAGCGCCGCCAGCTCCGGCGGGAAATCCAGCAGCCACCAGCTGGCGAGGCTGATGACCAGAAAGGTGACCAGCATGCCGACGGTGACCAGATTGCGCACCACGCCGCCGAGGCCGCGTATCTCCTCGAAACGCAGCGTCAGCGCCCCTTCGAACAGGATGATCGCCACTGACAGCGACACCAGCGGAAACAGCAGATCGCCGAACAGCAGATCCGGCTGCACCAGATGCACCGTCGGGCCGAGCACGATGCCGAACAGCAACAGCGGCAAAATGGCCGGCAGGCGCAGCAGCCAGGCCAGCCACTGCGCCAGCAGCGACGCCAGGCCGATAAGCACCAACATGAGCGGGGCAGATAATTCCATAAGCGAGATCCCTTTCAAATGACGAAATAAGCAACAATGACACAGCCTGATGACAATTCGGCAACCCCGATAACAGGCCGTTAGCCAAAAGTATAGAGTGAAAGCTGAAACGAGGCGGCACTGCGTTGACAGTTAGCGCCTATCGCAAGAAAAGAGATCATAATCACAGTCGAACAGGCTACAATCGGACAACGCGTCATTTTTATTCTCAAGCCTAAGAGTGTTGCTATGAAAAATATCAATCCTAGTCAAACCGCTGCTTGGCAAGCCCTGCAGCAACATTATGCACAGATGAAAGACGTACGGATCGCCGACCTGTTCGCCCAGGACAGCGATCGTTTCTCCAGGTTCTCCGCGACCTTCAACGACCAAATGTTGGTGGACTATTCCAAGAACCGTATCACGCAGGAAACCCTGGAGAAGCTGCAGGCGCTGGCGAAAGAAACCGATCTGCAAGGCGCCATCAAATCGATGTTCGCCGGTGAGAAAATCAACCGCACCGAAGATCGCGCGGTGCTGCACATTGCCCTGCGCAACCGCAGCAACAGCCCGATCCTGGTCGACGGCAAAGACGTGATGCCGGAAGTGAATGCGGTATTGGCCAAGATCAAACAGTTCTGCGCGCGCGTCATCGGCGGCGAGTGGAAAGGCTACACCGGCAAACCGATCACCGACGTGGTGAACATCGGCATCGGCGGTTCGGATCTCGGCCCTTACATGGTGACCGAAGCGCTGCGCCCGTATAAAAACCACCTGAACATGCACTTCGTCTCCAACGTCGACGGCACCCATATCGCCGAAACGCTGCAGCCGCTGAACCCGGAAACCACGCTGTTCCTGGTGGCCTCCAAAACCTTCACCACTCAGGAAACCATGACCAACGCCCACAGCGCGCGCGACTGGTTCCTGAGCAGCGCCGCCGATCAACAACACGTGGCCAAGCACTTCGCCGCGCTGTCCACCAACGGCAAAGCGGTGGCCGAGTTCGGCATCGATACCGACAACATGTTCGAGTTCTGGGACTGGGTAGGGGGCCGTTACTCCCTGTGGTCGGCGATCGGCCTGTCGATCGCGCTGTCCATCGGTTATGACAACTTCGAGCAGCTGCTGAGCGGCGCGCACGCCATGGACAAGCACTTCGCTGAAACGCCGGCGGAGAAGAACCTGCCGGTGCTGCTGGCGCTGATCGGTATCTGGTACAACAACTTCTTCGGCGCCGAAACCGAAGCCATTCTGCCGTACGATCAGTACATGCACCGTTTTGCCGCTTACTTCCAGCAGGGCAACATGGAATCCAACGGCAAGTACGTCGATCGCAACGGCAATCCGGTGGATTATCAGACCGGCCCTATCATTTGGGGCGAGCCGGGCACCAACGGCCAGCATGCGTTCTACCAGCTGATCCACCAGGGCACCAAGCTGGTGCCTTGCGACTTCATCGCGCCGGCCATCAGCCATAATCCGCTGGGCGATCATCACGCCAAACTGCTGTCCAACTTCTTCGCTCAGACCGAAGCGCTGGCGTTCGGCAAGTCGCTGGACGTGGTGGAGGCCGAGTTCGCGGCGCAGGGTAAAACCCCTGAGCAGGTCAAGCACGTGGCGCCGTTCAAAGTGTTTGAAGGCAACCGCCCGACCAACTCGATCCTGCTGCGCGAAATCACCCCGTTCAGCCTGGGCAGCCTGATCGCGCTGTACGAGCACAAGATCTTCACCCAGGGCGCGATCCTGAACATCTTTACCTTCGATCAGTGGGGCGTGGAGCTGGGCAAACAGCTGGCTAACCGCATCCTGCCGGAGCTGGCGGGCAGCGAGAAAATCAGCAGCCACGACAGCTCGACCAATGCGCTGATCAACCGCTTCAAGGAATGGCGCTAAGCGCCTGAGCTGAAGCCAATAAAAAACCCGCCGCGGCGGGTTTTTTTACGTCTGCAAAAAATTACAGGTTGATCGGCACTTCGAAGCTGACGCCGGCACCCACGTCGTCGGCGGTGCTGTGATCGCTGTTGGTGTACCACAGGCTGGTATCGAATTTAACCTGAGAATCGAAGCTGTAACCCCAGCCGAGCTGAATGCCTTTCAGCGTATCGGAACGCGGGAACGCCCGGTTGATGGTTTGGTTGTTCGGATTCACCTTGGCGTACACCAGGCGGGTGCTCCAACGCTGGCCGTCGTCCAGCACCATTTCCACGCGGCCGGACAGCATCTGACCGTCGCCGCCCATCGCATGGCCCAGCGGATAACCTTGCTGGTAGTAACCGCCCCGATAGATGTAGTGGTTGTACATCACGTTGTTGGCGTTGCCGTTAGAGCGGGTATCAGTACCTTCGATATGCCAGTTGATCGTGGTCGGGCCCCATTCCGGATGGCCTTCAAGCCCCAGCATGTAGGCGTTATGCGAAGGCAACATGCCTGCTTCATCTTCACCGGTGATCTGGCCATACAGGCTGACCGGCATGCCGATGAGCGGCTGCAGCTTGAGTTTGAAGTCAAAACCGCCCAACTGGTTGCCCGGATCGTTTTTCGGATCGCCGGTATTGTCGTTGCCGGTGACGCCATCCCAGAAGGAACTCCAGGAGTGCGGACGGCCATCACCACCCCACATCATGACGCGCGAAGCGCCCAACTCCAGGAAGTCGGTCGGCATCATGGTCAGGCGGCCACCGATCAGCTTGGTGTCCGGCACGGCAGCGTACTGCGACAGTTGGCCGGCGGACAACTGGTATTGCCAGCGGCCAATCCACGACAGCCACGGGGTTTCAAACGGCGATTGGTCGGCGCGCTGCAGCATAAAGCCGGCCACCGGGCGCGCGGCGTCGGAGCGGATCAGGCTGCCGTCGTAGCCCGGGCCCCACCACTGGGAAACCTCGCCGAAGGAGAGCCATTGGTTCCAGATTTTCACCGCGCCGTAGGAGCCGTTCATGTTGAATTTGGAGCCGTCGCTGACGCGCTGATCGCCTTCCACCGAGCCCTGCAGACGCACGTCCCAGAACTCGCCGTTGGCGCCGGCGCCGATGGTCAGGCGATCGTCGGCGTATTCGTTTTGGCCGAAGCCCTGCGGGGTGCCGGGTTTATCGGTCGAGGCGTAACCGCTGACGCGAATGTTGGCTTTCAGGGCATCGACGCGGCGTTGTACGCGGTCTATAACGTTTTTCTCGGTGTTGGTCACCGGCTTGGCCTGCGCGATAACGGAGCTGATCTCTTCCTGGCTCAGCGGCCAGGTGGACAGGCTGACGTTGATGACGCCGCGGTCAGACAGCCAGGCGAGATCGTTACGCAGATCGTTGTCAGGGGCTACCAGGCCGGCGGCGTGGCCGGACAATGCACAGGTAAACAGGCCCGCAGCGACCAGTCCGTTAAGTTTAGCGCGCATAAAGAATTCCCTTGTTAATTCGAGGTTATTGGTTTTATGTAAAGATCTCTGTGACCCATGATAGTTGACATTTCGATTTGCTACAAATCTATAAGTCAGAAACATCTTATTATAACGTGATGAATTAAATGGGGTTTAAAGTGCTTTCGCGAGGGGCGGAATTTTTAGGACAATGCCTATATTGGCACGGTTGAATCATATACGCGGTATTCAGAGAGAGGTTTTATGGCAAAAACGTCGCGTTCGATAATGATAGCGAAGGGGCTGCAGCGGGTGCTGAACGTGGGCTTGCTGCTGCTGGCGGCCATTCTGGTGGTGTTTCTGGTCAAGGAAACCCTCCACCTGGCGAAGGTGTTATTTATCAACAGCGAAGAGTCCTCCTCTTACCTGTTGATTGAAGGCATTGTGATTTATTTCCTGTACTTTGAATTTATCGCCTTGATCGTCAAGTATTTTGAGTCGGGTTATCATTTCCCGCTGCGCTATTTTATTTACATTGGCATTACCGCGATTATTCGTTTGATTATCGTGGATCACAAAAACCCTATCGATACTCTGATCTACGCCGCGGCGATATTGGTGCTGGTGGTGACGCTTTATCTGGCCAATACCGACCGGCTGAAACGAGAGTAGCGATAAAAATGGCGACCCAAGGCCGCCGAAGACA
This sequence comes from Serratia sp. CY31944, assembly GCF_052169175.1. NCBI lineage: Bacteria > Pseudomonadati > Pseudomonadota > Gammaproteobacteria > Enterobacterales > Yersiniaceae > Serratia > Serratia sp. CY31944. Next base: position 32,216 of record NZ_JBJNLG010000028.1, on the reverse strand, counting down.
CAGGATATCATTACCCGTCGTCTTTCAAGCTACAGCGTTGTTGACTGCACTCGCTGTAACTTGAAATCCATAGGGTAAAAGATAAGGAAAGACATCAAACGCACTGCAGTGGCACAAATTACCCCTTCACGCCGCCGGCGGTCAGGCCGCCCACCAGCCAGCGCTGCGCCAGCAGGAACACGGCGGTGATCGGTATCGCCGACAGCACCGCGGCGGCGGCGAAGTCGCCCCACAGGTAGTTCTGCGGGTTGAGATATTGCTGCATCCCCACCGCCAACGTGTAGCTGTTCACATCGCGCAGCAGCAGCGACGCCACCGGCACTTCGGTGATGGCGGCGATAAACGACAGAATGAACACCACCGCCAGAATCGGCACCGACAGCGGCAGCAACACCAGACGGAACGCCTGCCACGGCGTGGCGCCGTCCAGCGCCGCCGCCTCTTCCAGCGAGTTGTCGATGGTTTCGAAATAGCCCTTGATGGTCCAGACGTGCAGCGCGATGCCGCCCATGTAGGCGAAGATCACGCCGCCGTGGGTATTCAGGCCGATAAACGGAATGTACTGGCCCAGGCGATCGAACAGGGCGTACAGCGCCACCAGCGACAGCACCGCCGGGAACATCTGGAAGATCAGCATGCTTTTCAGCAACGTGCTCTTGCCGCGAAAGCGCATGCGGGCGAAGGCGTAGGCGCAGGTGGTAGACAGCGTCACGATGCCGATGGCGGTGATCGCCGCGATCTTGACTGAGTTCCATAGCCACAGCAGCACCGGGAACGGCGGCGGCGTCACGCTGCCGTCGGCGTGGGTGACGCTGAAGCCGAGCGCCAGCCGCCAGTGATCCCAGGAGAGGGTTTCCGGTATCAGGCTGCCGGTGGCGAAGTTGCCGGAGCGCAGCGAGATGGCGACCACCATCAGCAGCGGGAACATGATCAGGGCGATAAAGCACAGCATCAAAATATGGGTGATCCACAGGCGCAGGCGCTGGGATTTGGGTTGAACCATGGCCATCGTCATTCTCCCTAATCGAAGTTCATCTTGCTGGCTTTCAAATTCAGGATCGCCAGCGCGCCCACCAACAGGAAGATCAGCGTGGCGATGGCGGCCGCCAGCCCGAAGTCTTGCCCGCCGCCGCCTTCGAAGGCGATGCGGTAGGTGTAGCTGACCAGCAGATCGGTATAGCCGGCCGGCGTCGTGGTGCCGATCATGTCCGGGCCGCCGTTGGTCAGCAGCTGGATCAGCACGAAGTTGTTAAAGTTGAAGGCGAAGCTGGCGATCATCAGCGGCGTCAGCGGCTTGATCAGCAGCGGTAAGGTGATGCGGAAGAAGTTTTGCCACGGGTTGGCGCCGTCCATCGCCGAGGCCTCGTACAGATCGTCCGGGATCGCCTTCAGCAGCCCCATACACAGGATCATCATGTACGGGTAGCCGAGCCAGGTGTTGACGATCAGGATCATGCTCTTGGCGGTGAGCGGATCGCTGAACCAGGCCGGTTTGATGCCGAACAGATGGCTGAGCATCATGTTGATCTCGCCGAAGCTCTGGTTGAACAAACCTTTGAAGATCAGGATCGAAATGAATGATGGCACCGCATAGGGCAGGATCAGCAGCACGCGGTAGATCGCCTTGCCTTTCAGCGCCTCCCACTGCACCACGCAGGCCAACACCATGCCGACCGCCACGGTGAGGATCACCGTCATCACCGAGAACACGATGGTCCAGATGAAGATCGACACGAACGGCTTTTTGATGCCCTCGTCCTGCAGCACCCGCAGGAAGTTTTTCCAGCCGGTGGTGACGGTATAGCCCGGGCTCAGGGTTTCCTGCGCCCAGCCGCCGTCGGCGTTGATCGCCTGATAGAAGCCGGTGTCGCCGTTCGGCCGGTAGCGCACCTGGGTCTGGTTATTGGTCAGCGTGCTGCCGTCTTGGTCCAGCGCATACAGCGGGCGGGTGCCGGAGAACTGGCGCAGGGAGCTCATGCGCAATTCACCGCCGTCGGGCAGCTGCGCCACCAGCTGGCTCAGCGCCTGCCGGTTTTGGGTGATCACCCGCAGCGTGGCGTGCTCGCCCTGCGGCGCGGCGCTCTGCGCCGTCAGTTTCAGAGTTTGCGGCGCGGCGGCGTCGAGGCGGAAAGGCTCGGAGATCAGCGGTGCTTCGCCGTCCGGCGGCGTCAGCTGCAGGCGCCACTGCTGGTTTTCCGCCGGGTAGAGGCCGAAGGTAAAGGTTTTGCCGCTCTGGAACTGGCGCTGCATCAGCACCGATTGCGCGCGCTCGAAGGTCAGCTGGTTGGTGCTGCTGTAGTTGGTGAAGGCGATGGCGATGGTGCAAATCAGCGGGAACAGGACGAACAGCCCCATGCCGGCGACGCCGGGATACACATAGCGCCAGGCGTAGGCGCGGCGGTTGGCGAAGACGTAAAGCCCGGCGCTGACCAGGATCAGCGTCAGGATAGCGAACAGGTATTCACCCTGTGCATACATCAACACAATCAGGTAGCAGGTCACCAGGCTGAACAGGCTGACTACCAGCCATTTCAGCGCGTCGCTTTGCCACCACTTCGATTTTTTACGCGCAGGCGTCCCGGCGTGAGCGAATTGCATAGGGCGTTCCTTTCTGTGAAGCAACGGCGGGGCACCGTGGCACCCCGCACGACGTCGTTACTTGGTGATGCGGGTCTGCACGTCGTCCAGCGCGGCTTTCACCGTCTGACGGCCGCTGACGGCGTTGATCACCGCGCTGCGTTCGGCGTACCAGAAGGCGCTCATCTGCGGGATGTTCGGCATGATTTCCCCGTTTTGCGAGTTCTGCATGGTGGCGGCGATCTTCGGATCTTTGGCCAGCGTTTCCTGGTAGGACTTCAGTGCCACCGCGCCCAGCGGCTTGTCTTTGTTGACGTCCGCCAGCCCTTCGTTGGTCAGCAGGTAGTTCTCGAGGAACTCGGTCGCCAGCTCTTTATTCGGGCTGGCGGCGTTGATGCCGGCGGTCAGCACGCCGACGAACGGCTTGGACGGTTTGCCTTTGAAGGTCGGCAGCAGCGTCACGCCGTAGTTGATTTTGCTCTGCTCGATGTTGTTCCAGGCCCACGGCCCGTTGATGGTCATCGCGGTCTGGCCTTTGTTGAACGCGGCTTCGGCGATCGAGTAATCGGTATCGGCGTTGATGTGCTTGTTTTTCACCAGATCGACGATGAACTGCAGGCCGGCCTGCGAACCGGCGTTGGCGACGCCGACATCCTTGATGTTGTATTTGCCGTTTTCATACTTGAAGGCATAACCGCCGTCGGCGGCGATGATAGGCCAGGTGAAGTAGGGTTCCTGCAGGTTCCACATGATGGCGCTCTTGCCGTTGGCGCGCAGCTGCTTGTCCAGCGCCGGGATCTCTTCCCAGGTCTTCGGCGGCTGTTTGACCAGGTCTTTGTTGTAAATCAGCGACAGCGCCTCGACGGCGATCGGGTAGCCGATCAGCTTGCCGTCATAACGCACGGCGTCCCAGGTGAACGGGAACAGCTTGTCCTGGAAGGCTTTGGACGGGTGGATTTCGGCCAGCAGGCCGGACTGCGCATAGCCGCCGAAGCGGTCGTGGGCCCAGAAAATGATGTCAGGGCCGTCGCCGGTGGCGGCCACCTGCGGGTATTTTTCTTCCAGCTTGTCCGGGTGTTCGACGGTGACCTTGATGCCGGTGTCTTTTTCGAATTTCTTGCCGACTTCGGCCAGGCCGTTATAGCCCTTGTCGCCGTTGATCCAGATAACCAGTTTGCCTTCCTCGATCTTGGCGAAGGCGGAAGAAGAGAGCACCAGGGTGGCCAGTGCCGAGAGCGCCAGCGTGCGGGCGAGGGTAATGCTGCGAGTCATAATCCAGTCCTTCTTTTTGTGGGCACATAAATCAAGGAGTGACGTTTCGCGGTAATAGTGGGTCACAACGCGACATATTCTCATCCTCCCCCCCTCTACGCCCCTGAGATGAGGAGTGTGATCCAGTTAACGTTGCGCTCTATTCTGTGGCGTCAGGCACAAAATAGGGGGGCGATTTTTGCCAGACGGATCACAGATTTGCCTTAAGCGCGGAACTTCTCATCGCCGCGGTCGTTCTCTCATCCTCCCGCCTCCTCCCCCATGAAAAATCCTGTTACGGATGATTACCCTTTCCGGCGACTCCCGCACTATCGGCCCATTGATTTTTAACGCCACGCGCAGCAGGGATACCGGATTTATGTCGTCAATGCCTATCGCCACTCAGCCCACCCTGTACCGGATCCATCCGGCCAGTTTCCGTGACGGAAACGGGGACGGCGTGGGCGACGCGCACGGCATGCTGGCGGCGCTGCCGTACCTGAAAGCGCTGTCGATCGACGGCCTGTTGCTGCCGCAGACGCTGGCGCCGGAGGCCGAGGCGACGGTGACGGCCGAAGGGCTGACGCTGTGGTATGGCGATGAAGCCAACCGCGTTCGCAATGCCGTTGCGCCACAGCGGTTCGTCCACGGCGCGCTGGCGCTGGACGTGATGCCGTTCAGCGCGGAGAAGCTGGTGGCGGTGCTACACGCCCGCCGCGCCACGTTGGCGGACAGCCTGTGGAGCACCGGCGACGCCGATCAGCCAAGAGTGGTCAGCCGCTGGGGGCAGGGCGACCTGCGTTCCGCCGCCGCCTTTTTGACGCTGTTGGCGATGTTGCCGGCGCCGATCTGCCTGTACCAGGGCGAGGAGCTGGGGCTGCCGCATGCCGCCGGGCTGCAGGATCCGCGCGGCGCGCAAACGCCGATGCCGTGGCATGAAGCCCCCGAACAGGTCACCGCCGGCGAAATCAGCTGGTATCAACAGGTGGCGATCGAACACCGCGCATTGGCCATCAGCCGCCAACAGCACGACAGCCACTCCACCTTACGTTACTGCCAGGCGCTGTTGGCCCTGCGCCGTTCGCCGCTCATCCAGCGCGGCGAATTGAACGCGATCAGCCAGCGGGACGGCGTGGTGCGCTTACTTATTACCCATCAGGATCAATGCCTTGAAGCGCTGATAAACCTGCAGCCTTATACTCAGGCGGCCGCGCCGTCTGAGGCGACCTTGCCGTTGGCATGGCAGCACGGCGCGCAGCAAGAGGGTCATCAATGGGTTTTGGCGGGCTTTGCCTCCGCCATTTTCACACGACATGTTAACTGCGAAAGCAGGGGAGTAACGCATGGCTAGCGTGACACTGCGCAGCGTTTATAAGGCCTTCGGTGAGGCCGTGATTTCCAAAGACGTCAATCTGACCATCGAAGACGGCGAGTTTGTGGTGTTTGTCGGGCCGTCGGGCTGCGGTAAATCGACGCTGCTGCGCATGATCGCCGGGCTGGAGGACATCACCTCCGGCGACCTGCTGATCGGCGAGAAACGCATGAATGAGGTGCCGCCTTCCGAGCGCGGCATCGGCATGGTGTTCCAGTCCTACGCGCTGTATCCGCACCTGTCGGTGGCGGACAACATGTCGTTCGGCCTGAAGCTGGCCGGCGCCAGGAAAGCGGAAATCAATCAACGGGTGAATCAGGTTTCCGAGGTGCTGCAGCTGGCGCACTTGCTCGATCGGCGGCCGAAGGCGCTGTCCGGCGGGCAGCGTCAGCGCGTGGCGATCGGCCGCACGCTGGTGGCCGAGCCGGACGTGTTCCTGCTCGACGAACCGCTGTCCAACCTCGACGCCGCGCTGCGGGTGCAGATGCGCATCGAGATTTCCCGTCTGCACAAGCGCCTGCAGCGCACCATGATTTACGTCACCCACGATCAGGTCGAAGCGATGACGCTGGCCGACAAGATCGTGGTGCTCGACGCCGGTCGCGTGGCGCAGGTCGGCAAGCCGCTGGAGCTGTATCACTACCCGGCCAACCGCTTCGTCGCCGGGTTTATCGGCTCGCCGAAGATGAACTTCCTGCCGGTCAAGGTGACCGCGGCGCAGCCGCAACAGGTGCAGGTCGAACTGCCCAACCGCCAGCTGGTCTGGCTGCCGGTGGAAGGCGAGGGCGTTCAGCCCGGCGCCAACCTGTCACTGGGCATTCGCCCTGAACATCTGCTGCCCGGCGAAGCCTCAGAAGTGCGGCTTACCGGCGACGTACAGGTGGTGGAGCAGCTCGGCAACGAGACGCAAATCCACATCCAAATCCCGGCCATCCGTCAAAACCTGGTGTACCGCCAGAATGACGTGGTGCTGGTAGAAGAAGGTGCCACATTCGCCATCGGCCTGCCGCCTCATCGTTGCCACCTGTTCCGTGAAGACGGTACGGCATGTAAACGGCTGCACCAGGAGCCGGGCGTTTAAAGCATCAAAGTCGGTATAACAGGAGAATAATGATGACTACTCTGCGCAAACTTCCTCTGGCACTGGCTGTCGCCGCCGGTGTTCTCTCTACCCAGGCGCTGGCCGTGGATTTTCACGGTTACGCCCGTTCCGGCATCGGCTGGACCGGCAGCGGCGGTGAGCAACAGTGCTTCAAGGCCACCGGTGCCGCGAGCAAATACCGTCTCGGCAACGAATGCGAAACCTACGCCGAACTGAAACTGGGGCAGGAAGTGTGGAAAGAAGGCGACAAGAGCTTCTATTTCGACACCAACCTGGCCTATTCGGTCTCGCAACGTTCCGACTGGGAAGACGTGACCCCGGGCTTCCGCGAAGTCAACGTGCAGGGTAAAAACCTGATCGACTGGTTGCCGGGCTCCACGCTGTGGGCCGGTAAGCGCTTCTATCAGCGTCATGACGTTCACATGATCGACTTCTACTACTGGGATATCTCCGGCCCGGGCGCCGGTCTGGAAAACATCGATCTGGGCTTCGGCAAGCTGTCCGCCGCCGTGACCCGCAACTCCGAATCCGGCGGCTCTTACGGCTACCTGGATAACGAATGGAAACAGCGCCCAACCGTCAACGACACCTTCGACCTGCGTCTGGCCGGCCTGGAGCTGAACCCGGGCGGCACCCTGGAGCTGGGCGTGGACTACGGCCGCGCCAATGCGCAGGATAACTATCGCCTGGCCGACGGCGCCAGCAAAGACGGCTGGATGTTCACCGCGGAACACACGCAGAGCATCCTGAACGGCTACAACAAATTCGTGCTGCAGTACGCCACCGACTCGATGACCTCGCAGAACAACGGCCGCAACGAAGGCGCCACCATCGATAACAACGGCAAGATGATCCGCGTGCTGGATCACGGCGCCATCGACTTCAACGATCAATGGGCGCTGATGTACGTCGCCATGTTCCAGGACATCGACCGCGATAACAACAACGGCACCACCTGGTACACCGTGGGTGTGCGCCCGATGTACAAATGGACGCCGATCATGAGCACCCTGCTGGAAGCCGGCTATGACAACGTCAAATCCCAGCGCACCGGCGATCGCAACGGCCAGTATAAAGTGACCCTGGCGCAGCAGTGGCAGGCGGGCAACAGCATCTGGTCGCGTCCGGCCATCCGTCTGTTCGCCACCTACGCCAAGTGGGATGAGAAGTGGGGCTACGCCACCGGTGACGACACCGGGTATAACACCGGCACCGCTTACAACGACACCAGCATGCATACCTTCAGCCGCGGCAAGGATGACGAAGTCACCTTCGGCGCCCAGATGGAAATTTGGTGGTAACGACGACAGGGCGGGGAGGGCCATCGGCTCTCCCCCAACCGCATTCGCCGCGGCCGGATCTCTTGCCTGATCCGCCGCGGCGCTGAAAGAGGATATAACGATGAAAAAGAATCTGCTGTCACTCTGCCTGTCGCTGGCGCTGACCGTCGGCGCGCCTTTGGCGGCCAACGCCGACACGCCGGCCAACGTTTCCGTCGCGCCGGCCATCAGCGCCGCCACGCTGCAAAGCCTGCCGTGGCAGCCGCTGCAGCCGCCGGTGTCGCAAGAGGTGAAGCTCGACGCCGTCAGCCCGCAGCTCAATCAGGGCGAAATTCAGGGGGCGATCGCCGCCTATACGCTGCCGGCCGATCGCGGTTCGCTGGAAGTGACGCTGAGCAGCCTCGCCAAAAACAATTCGCTGTACGCGCCGAGCGTGCTGGTGCTGGATGAGCATCTGCGCCCGGCGGCGTATTACCCGAGCAGCTATTTCCCGTATCAGCCGCCGGGGGCGATGTCCTCCGATCGCCTCGAAGGCACGCTGAAACTGACGCCGGCGCTCGGTCAAAAACAGATTTACCTGCTGGTGTACACCACCCGCCAGGACTTGGCGAAAACCACGCAGCTGACCAACCCGGCCAAGGCCTACGCGCAGGGCGTGGGCAACGCGGTGCCGGATATCCCGGATCCGATCGCCGGCCACGCGACGACCGGCACGCTGAAGCTTAAGGTGACCGCGGAACAGGGCACCGGCAACGTGATGATCGGCATGCTGCAGCCTGCGCCGACCGTGGCGCCGGTGGTGGTGGGCTCGACCGCCCCTGCCGCCGTGGCGGCGCCTGCGCCGGAGAAACCGGCGGAGCCGATGCTCAACGATACCGAAAGCTACTTCAATAACGGCATCAAGCAGGCGGTGAAGGCGGGCGATATCGATAAGGCGCTGAAGCTGATGAATGAGGCCGAGAAACTGGGCTCGGCCACCGCGCGTAAAACGTTTATCAGCAGCGTTAAAGGCAAGGGGTAACACCCGGCGCTGCCGATGCTGGCTCGATGATTGGTGCGCTTTGGCGCACCTTTTTTCATCCGCGGGCCAGCGTTGCGCCGATCAACGCCAGCAGACGGGCGTTGTCCACCTGCTGCATGACGCGCACCGGCTTGCCCTGCGGCGCCGGCATGCCGACCGTCAGGCGCAGGCTGTCCGGCCGCCAGCGGCGTGAGCTGCCGCGCGTCAACGCCCCTTCCAGCGCCACATCCACATGAAACATCTCGGTGGTGACCAGCTGCGGCGCCAGCAGCCAGGCGATCACCAGCGCATCATGGATCCAGCAGCCCGGCAGGTGCCGCGTATGGCGCGAATAGTCGATCCACGGCTGCGTCGTGGCGCGCAAATAGCGGCACAGCGGGGTATCCGGCTGGGTCAACGCGGCCAGATCCGCCTGGGTCAGCATGGTCTGAGTGGTGACATCCAGCGGCGCCAGCGTGATAGCGGCGCCGCTGTTCAACACCAGCCGCGCCGCTTCCGGATCCAGGCCGAAATTGGTGTCCTTGATATATCCCTCAACGTTGAACACGCCACCCATGATCACGATCTCTTTCACCGCCTGCGCCATCTGCGGGTAAAGCTGCATGGCGTGCGCAACGTTGGTCAGCGGGCCGATCGCCGCCAGCGTGATCTCGCCGGGATGCCGGCAGATCAGTTCGCCGATGGCGATGGCGGCGTCCGGCACGGGCGCGTTGGCCAGCGAGGGCGCGGGCAGGTCACGCCACAGCGCCGCCAGCTTAGGATCGGCGATCGGGCGGTCCAGGTGTGCGCGCCACGGCTCCGGCGGTTCGCTCAGGGCGCGCGCCGCGCCGAGAGCGACCGGCACCTGATAACCGCTCTGTGCCAGCAGATCGCTGGCGACGGCGAAGCCCACTTCACGCGGGGTGTTGCCGGCCACGATGCTGATCAACTCCAGCTGCAGCTGCGGTTTGGCCGCCAGCGCCAGGGCCAGCGCCAGGCCGTCGTCGACGTTGGCGCCGGGAACGCCGTTGCCGGGATCGCAATCAATGATTAAACGCATATAAGGTGTCCTGAAAAACCGCTAACAGCCGCACGAACGGCGGATGCGCAGTTGAAAAGCGAATTCATGCAGCTCGGCGGGCGCGGCGCCGGCGGCCAGCATGGCGATGGCCCGCTTGGCCATGGCGTCGATCGGCTGCTCGACCGCGCTGAGCGGCGGCACGCTGAATTCGGATTGTTGCGTGCCGTTAAAACAGATCAGCGCCAGATCGTCCGGCGCGCGCAGCCCATGCTCCGCCAGCGCCGACAGGCAGCCGAGCGCTTGCTGCTCGTTGGAGGTGAAAACGGCGCGCGGTCGCGGGCCTTGCACCAGACGCTGGGTGGCCTGGTAACCGCCCTGGCGGGTGTAGGGCGCTTCGAAAATCCACGCGTCGCGTGGCGCGATGCCCGCCTCCAGCAGCGCATCGCGCCAGCCGTTCAGGCGATCCTGCGCGTTGAGCATGGTCAGTGGGCCGATAAAAATGCCGATGTCGCGATAGCCGTGCTGCAGCAGATGGCGGGTCGCCTGGCAGGCGGCGTCGCGTTCGTCGACGCGAATGGCGCAGACGCCGGCCTGGCTGTCGATGGTGTCTATCATCACGCAGGGGGTGCCGGAAGCGCGGATCAGATCGAACCACGGGTGGCGATCGACGCTGGTGTACAGCAGGCCGTCGACCTGGCGGCGCAGCAGGTTGTTGATAAGCTCATACTCGCGCTGACGATCGTCGCCGGCATCGCCCAGCAGCAGCACGCGGCCGCGGCTGAAGGCTTCCTGCTGCAGCGCCCGCGCCAGGGTGGCGAAGAACGGGTTGGAAATATCCGGCACCACCAGCCCGTAGGTTTGCGTGCTGCCGGAGGCCAGCGCCCGCGCGATGTCGTTCGGCCGGTAGCCGGTCTGCTCGATCGCCGCCAGCACGCGCAGCCGGGTGGCTTCCGCCACCGGGCGCGGGCCGTTGTTGATCACGTAGCTGACCACGGCGACGGAGGTGCCCGCTACGCGGGCCACGTCGGCGCGGGTAACGCGTCGCGCGGAGTGATTATCCAAATTGAGATCCTGTTCGCCTTCTCGCTACGCGGCATCCTGCGGCAGGTTGAGATCGCGGCCGCGGGTTTCGGGAGCAAAGAAGGTGGTGATTAAGCCGATGCCCGCCATTACAACAAAATAGGCGGCGACAGGCCACCAGTGACCGAAGCCGGAGAGCAGCGCGGTGGCGATCAGCGGCGCGGTGCCGCCGGAGAGGATCGAGCCGAGCTCCTTGGCGAACGCCATCTTGGAGTAGCGGTTCTTCACGCCGAACAGTTCGACGCCGTAGGCCGCCTGCACGCCGAAGATCCCCAGCGATGCGATGCACATTCCGACCACGATCACCGAGATGACGATCGCCGGTTCACGGCTGTCGAGCAGCCAGAACGCCGGGAAGGCATACAGCACCAGCAGCAGGCAGAACCAGCGGTAGGTGACGCGGCGGCCGAAGCGATCGGACAGCCAGCCGGCCAGCGGGATCACCAGAAAACCGCACAGCGAGGCAATCAGCACAGCCAGCGCCGGCACCGATTTATCGACCATCAGCACCTTGGCGACGTAGCCGACGATAAAGCCCTGGCACAGATAGGAGGGGCCGTTTTCGCCGATGCGCAGGCCGAGCATCACCCAGAACGCTTTGGTGCGCTGCAGGTAGCTGCGTGAGTCCGGCGCGGCCTGAGCGGCGTCCAGCATGCGCTGGTGGTTTTGTTGCAGCTCGCGCTCGAACACCGGCGTTTCGCGCACGTGACGGCGCAGGTACAGCGCCACCCCGGCGATCAGAATGCTGGCGAGGAACGGAATGCGCCAGCCCCAGCTCATCAGATCTTCCTTGTCGAGTTGCAGCACCAGCAGCCATACCAGCGACGCCAGCAGGGTGCCGCTGTTGGAGCCGATGGCGATGATCGAGGCCACCAGCCCGCGCCGCTTGGCCGGCGCGTATTCCGCCAGCATCACCGCGCCGCCGGACAGCTCCGCACCGGCGCCGAACCCCTGCGCGAAGCGCAGGATCACCAGGCAGGTGGGCGCCCAGACGCCGATTTGCGCATAGGACGGGATCAGGCCGATCAGCGTGGTGGAAATGCCCATCAGCGCCACGGTGGTGATCAGCACCACGCGGCGGCCTTTGCGATCGCCGATCCAGCCGAACACCAGCGCGCCGATCGGCCGCGCGACGAAACCGACTGAGTAGGTGGCGAAGCTGGCCAGCAGAGCGACCAGCGGCGTGGCCTCGGGGAAGAACACATCGCCGAACACCATGCCGGCCGCCAGGCCGTACAGCGCGAAGTCGACGTATTCCATGGCGGTGCCGAGCCAGCAGGAGAAGGTGGCGCGCCAAAATTGGCTGCGCCCCTCTTTGGTTGCCAGGCGTTCATCGGCCGCCAGCGCGGCGTCGGCGGTCTGTGGAGTGGCAAGCGTTGTTTCGCTCATGACGGTGCTATCCTCTTTTGTTCTGCGCCTGGAGGGGCGCGGTTAAAGATGGTTTCCCTGGTGCCGGCAACAAAGGTGTGCCGACAAATGATGTCGGACGCATGGCGATTCAACGCTGCGGTGTTAGAGTATCTACGCGCGTAGATAAAACAACGCGACAAAGATGAAACTTTGCAGGCGATCACAGAATCGTCATCGTGCCGGGGAACGAAGATAGAGAATACGGATGGCAAAAAGATGACAGAACCCCGGTTTTTCCGGCCGATAGGCCTGCCGTTTTCGCCACGAATCAGCCTGCCGCTTTCGCATTTCTGCGCTACAATGGGGGCCTGTTAACAGTTTGTATCGTCTGGCGCGCCGTACCGGCTGCGGTTCAGGCGAGGAGTAAAGCAATGTCTGGCATCAGGGATTCCATCCTGCCGCCGCTGGAGTGGTTGTCCGAACAGGATCCTCCGGCGCCCGCCGCCGTCAGCGACTGGCTGATGGAGTTAGGCTCCATGACCCGCCGATTTGAACGCCATTGCGCCCAGGTGCGCGTCGAACCGCAGCGCGAATGCTTCGTCACGCGCGAGGCGCTGGGCGACGAGGCGAAGCACCTGCCCGACAGCCCGCGCTACTGGCTGCGCGAAGTGGTGCTGCTGGGCGACGACCAGCCCTGGCTGCTGGGGCGCACGGTGATCCCGGAAAATACGCTGACCGGCCCCGACCAGGCGCTGGTGGATCTGGGCACGCTGCCGCTGGGGCGCTACCTGTTCAGCAGCGGCGAGCTGACCCGCGACTATATTCATATCGGCCGGCAGGACGCGCTGTGGGCGCGCCGTTCACGGCTGCGGCTGGCGGGCAAACCGCTGTTGCTGACCGAACTGTTTTTACCGGCTTCGCCGCTGTATTCAGCGGTTCCTGCATAAGAGAGGAGAGCAAGACCTTGGAGGGAAGCGTGACTCAAAGTAAATGGCGGGCTTACAGCCATTTGATGCGCATTGATAAACCGATCGGCACGCTGTTGCTGCTGTGGCCGACGCTGTGGGCGCTGTGGCTGGCCGGGAAAGGCGTGCCGCCGCTGTCGATTTTGCTGGTGTTCGTGCTCGGCGTGTTCCTGATGCGCGCCGCCGGTTGCGTGGTGAATGATTACGCCGATCGCGCGGTGGACGGCTACGTGAAACGCACCGCCGGGCGGCCGATGCCGAGCGGCCGGGTGAGCGCGAAAGAGGCCAAGGTGCTGTTCGTGGTGCTGGTGCTGATTTCGTTCTGCCTGGTGTTGACGCTCAATGCGATGACCATTTGGCTGTCGCTGGCGGCGCTGGCGCTGGCCTGGGCGTACCCGTTCATGAAGCGGGTGACCAACCTGCCGCAGTTCGTGCTGGGCGCCGCGTTCGGCTGGGGCATTCCGATGGGCTATGCGGCGGTCAGCGAATCGCTGCCGCTCAGCTGCTGGCTGCTGCTGCTGGCCAACATCTGCTGGACGGTGGCCTACGATACGCTGTATGCGATGGTCGACCGCGACGATGACCTGAAGATCGGCATCAAATCCACCGCTATCCTGTTCGGCCGTTATGACAAGCTGATCGTCGGGCTGCTGCAGTTCGCGACGCTGCTGCTGCTGGTGTGGGTCGGTTATCTGGCGCAGCTCGGCGGGGCGTTTTACTGGTCACTGCTGCTGGCGGGCGCGCTGTTCATTCACCAGCAGAAACAGATCGCCGGCCGCGAGCGCGAGGCCTGCTTCAAGGCCTTCCTGCAGAACAACTATGTGGGGCTGGTGGTGTTCATCGGCATCGCGCTGAGCTATCTGCCGACGTAACGCTTCCCTTCCGCAAGAAAAAAGGCACCCCGAGGGTGCCTTTTGTGTTTCCGCGCCGGGCGAAATCACTCGTCTTTCTCTTCTTCCGCATCGGATTGCGGCAGGGCGTTGGTCTCTTCCGGCATGTTGACGCTTTCGATGGTCAGCTTGATCTCCGGCGTGATCAGATCGCTCAGCATGTTGTACACCTCGAGGGTGTGCTCGCGGATCGCATCGCCGCTGTCGTTGATATAGCCTTCTTCGCGCAGCGTTGCCACCAGGGTGGAGAACACCGCCTTGTCGAAGAATTCCGGCGCGTTGATGCCGTGCAGCACCGACAGACGCTGCGCCATGATGCGGCTCTCTTTCTCCAGCGCGCCGCGGTTGATGCTCGGGTTGGCGCTGAGGATCGACATGGTGATGGCGTAGCGTTGCAGGGTTTCGCGCACCCCGGCGGCCAGCAGTTGCAGCGGGCGAATGCGCGCCGGGTTCAGCACCAGCTCGTCGCCTTTGTCGCAGATCAGCTGTTGACGGATCAGCTCGTCGATCACCGGCCGCAGCACCTCCGGCAGCTGTTCCTTGTCGTTATGCAGGAACAGCTCGGCTTTCAGCATCGGATAGATCATGCCGATTTGGCGCAGCAGCTCGGCGCGCGATACCCGGCGGTGATGCATCACGATGCTGGCGATCAGCGACGGCAGCACCAGCAGGTGGTGGATGTTGTTGCGGTAATAGGTCATCAGCACCGCCTGCTCGCGCGGCAGGATGATGATGTCGCCGATGCTGTCCTTCTCCACCTCGAACTTGTTCATGTTCAGCGCGTGATCCAGCAGCTCGTCCGGCGTTTGCGTCGGCACGGTGACGTCACGCGCGTAAGGCGCGTTGCGCATCAGCTGCAGGTAGCACTCGAGCTGTTCGATCAGCTGTTCGCGGGTCAGCGAACGCTGACGCGAGGCCAGCAGCGCGGTGGAACACAGGTTCATGGCGTTGGCCGCGGCGGCGTTGTTGATGCGCACCATGATCTGGCCGGCCAGATCGTTGACCGTCGGCGTCAGCCAGCTTGGGCGCTGGGCTTCGATCGGATCGATCGACTCGCGCCACTGCGGCACGTTCTGGTTGAGGTAAGCCGTCAACGGCAGCGGTTCGCCGAAGTTGACGTAACCCTGGCCCAGGTTGCGCAGCTTGCGCAGGCCGCGCAGCATCTGCGGCAGGCTCTCTTTTTCCTTGGTGGCGCCGCGCAGCTCTTTGGCATAGGTACCCACTTCCATCACGTGCTCGTAACCGATGTAAATCGGCACCAGCGTGATCGGACGGGTGCCGCCGCGCAGCATCGCCTGGATGGTCATCGAAAGGGTGCCGGTCTTCGGCTCCAGCAGGCGCCCGGTGCGGGAACGGCCGCCTTCCACGAAGTATTCCACCGAGTAACCGCGGGTGAACAGCTCGCCGAGGTATTCGCGGAACACCGTCGAGTACAGCTTGTTGCCCTTGAAGGTGCGGCGGATGAAGAAGGCGCCCAGGCGACGGAAGATCGGGCCGGCCGGCCAGAAGTTGAGGTTGATGCCGGCGGCGATGTGTGGCGGCACCAGGCCCTGGTGATACAGCACGTAGGACAGCAGCAGATAGTCCATGTGGCTGCGGTGGCAGGGCACGTAGACGATCTCGTGGCCGTCCTGCGCCAGCTGGCGCACGCGCTCGGCGTTGGTGACGTTGATGCCCTGATACAGCCGGTTCCAGGTCCAGCTCAGCACGCGGTCGGACAGGCGCACGGTTTCGTAGGAGAAATCGGCGGCGATCTCTTCCATCAGCGCGATGGCGTTTTGCTGGGCCTTCTCGTGTGAGATCTTCTTGCTGCGCGCTTCGTCCTCGACCGCTTTTTCGATCGCTTTGGACGCCAACAGCTTGTTAAACAGATCCTGACGGGCCGGCAGGCTCGGGCCCACCGCGGCCAGGCGCTGACGCGAGAAGTGCATGCGCGCCACGCGCGCCAGTTTCTGCGCGATGGTTTTATCCGTTCCGTGTTCGGTGGCCATGCGGCGCAGCGAAACGGTGTTGGAGAAACGCACGAAGCTGTCGCGGCCGAGCCACAGCACGGCGAAGAATTTCTGCACGCCGTTCAACAGACGTAGGTGCGGCGTACCGTGGCCTTCGCGGCCCGGCGAGCGGCCGAACATCACCGAAACCGGCAGCATCTGAATGTCGAGATCCGGATTGCTGCGATGCAGATCCAGATAGTCGTGGAACAGCTTTACCGACTCTTCTTTCGGGGTGTAATAGCGGAACACGCGCGGGCCGTCGTGAATGAACACGTAGCTCGGCAGCACGGTGCCGTCGATCTCCAGCGAGTTGAGCGGATCGGGCAGATCCTGCGCCAGGCACTGGGTGCGCAGCGTCAGCAAATCCGCCTTGGAATTGTAAGGTAAAACATACAAAATCGGCCGTGAGGGATCCAACCCTAGCTCGGTAACCGGATCTGAAGGGATGACCTTACTTCTTACCAACAATTTAAGTGGTAAATTCAATATTTTATAATAAATTTTACGCCAACCTGACATAACAACGTGAAGCCTCTTGTTAGCAATGCGCCGCAAGCATACCAGAAACCGGGTAGCAGATCTGTGGTGTTCGAAATCCGAGAGCCGTCAGCGCGGACTGTTCTAGACTCTTTTTATTATGACCGACCTCTGAGAAAGGCACGAAAACATGGCAAACCAAGCAACCGGCCTGACCCGCATCATCAAGGCCGCCGGCTATTCCTATAAAGGGCTTTCCGCCGCCTGGCAACACGAAGCGGCGTTCCGCCAGGAACTGGTGGTCACCCTCCTGGCTATCATACTGGCTGTCTGGCTGGATGTGGGTGCGATAGCGCGCATTTTATTGATCGGATCGGTAGCGCTGGTGATGATCGTCGAGATCCTGAACAGCGCGATCGAGGCGGTGGTGGATCGCATCGGCAGCGAACATCACGAGCTGTCCGGCCGGGCCAAGGACATGGGATCGGCGGCGGTGTCGCTGGCGATCGTGCTCGCGCTGTTCGTTTGGGGCACGGTCTTATGGCAGCACTTCGGCTGACGAAAAGCGCCTACTGACTGATTTTTATTTAATCTTCGGTTCCCAATCCGCGCTTACCTGTATATACTCACAGCAAGACTGTATAAACAAACAGGGGGCGGAATGAAAGCACTAACTACCAGACAGCAAGAGGTCTACGACCTGATTCGCGAGCACATTTCGCAAACGGGCATGCCGCCAACGCGTGCCGAGATCGCGATGCGTCTGGGGTTCCGTTCGCCTAACGCCGCCGAAGAACACCTGAAGGCGCTGGCACGCAAAGGCGTGATCGAAATCGTCTCCGGTGCCTCGCGCGGTATCCGCCTGCTGATGGAAGAAGAAGAGGGTCTGCCGCTGATCGGCCGCGTCGCCGCCGGCGAGCCGCTGCTGGCGCAGCAGCACATCGAAGGGCACTACCAGGTGGATCCTTCCCTGTTTAAACCGAGCGCCGATTTCCTGCTGCGGGTGAACGGCATGTCGATGCGCGACATCGGCATTCTGGATGGCGATCTGCTGGCGGTGCACAAAACGCAAGACGTGCGCAATGGCCAGGTCGTGGTGGCGCGCATCGAAGACGAAGTGACGGTCAAGCGCCTGAAAAAGCACGGCAACGTGGTTGAACTGCTGCCGGAGAACAACGAATTCCAACCGATCGTGGTCGATCTGCGTCAGCAGAATTTCACTATCGAAGGGCTGGCGGTCGGCGTGATCCGCAACGGCGACTGGATTTAATCGTCGCACCCTCAGTGCCGCCTCCTTGTATCAATCGCCCCTGTTCTGGGGCGTTTTTGTTTCTGACCTTGCCATTCGCCACCGCTACGGGAACGTCTCATCATGCGCTTGATTTCCGCCTTTACCAGCGACACCGATAAAGCTCTGTGGCGCCTGGCCCTGCCGATGATTTTCTCCAATATTACCGTGCCGCTGCTCGGGCTGGTGGACACCGCGGTGATCGGCCACCTCGACAGCCCGATCTATCTGGGGGGCGTGGCGATCGGCGCGGTGGCGACCAGCTTCCTGTTCATGCTGCTGTTGTTCCTGCGCATGAGCACCACCGGCCTGGCGGCGCAGGCGCTGGGGGCACAGAACCCGCAGGCGCTGGCGCGCGCCTTTATGCAACCGCTGCTGTTGGCGCTGCTGGCCGGAGCGGCGATCGTCCTGCTGCGCTATCCGCTGATCGAACTGGCGCTGCGGATCGTCGGTGGCGATGGCGAAGTGCTGGAACAGGCGCGGCGTTTTCTTGAGATCCGCTGGCTCAGCGCCCCGGCGGCGCTGGCCAATCTGGTGCTGCTGGGCTGGCTGCTCGGCGTGCAGTACGTGCGGGCACCGGTGATCCTGCTGATCGTCGGCAACCTGCTGAATATCGTACTGGATATCTGGCTGGTGATGGGCCTGGGCTGGAACGTGCGAGGGGCGGCGGCGGCCACCGCCATCGCCGAATACGCCACGCTGTTGCTCGGCCTGTGGCTGGCGTGGCGGGTGATGCGCCTGCGCGGTATTACCCTGCCGATGCTGCGCCAGGCCTGGCGCGGCGATCTGCGTCGCCTGCTGGCGCTCAACCGCGACATCATGCTGCGTTCACTGTTGCTGCAACTGTGCTTTGCGTCGCTGACCATTTTCGGCGCTCGCCTGGGGAGCGAGGTGGTGGCGGTCAATGCGGTATTGATGAATCTGCTGACGTTCACCGCCTATGCGCTCGACGGCTTCGCTTATGCGGTGGAGGCCCATTCAGGCCACGCCTACGGCGCCCGGGACGATAGCCAACTGCGTAAGGTGTGGCACGCGGCCTGCAGGCAGGCGGGGCTGGTCGCGTTGGCCTTCGGCCTGGCGTATGCCGTTACCGGCCAGCAGATCGTGGCGGCGTTGACCTCCTTGCCGGAGCTGCGTGCGTTGGCTGCCCATTATTTACCGTGGCAGGTCATTCTGCCGCTGGTCGGAGTGTGGTGCTATTTGCTGGACGGCATGTTTATCGGCGCCACGCGCGGTGCCGAGATGCGCAACAGCATGGCGGTGGCTGCGGCGGGATACGGTCTGGCGCTGTTCAGCGTACCGCTGCTTGGCAACCACGGGCTTTGGCTGGCGCTGGCGGTGTTTCTGACGTTGCGCGGCGTGGCACTGGGCTGGATTTGGCACCGCCACCAGGTGCGCGGCAGCTGGTTTACCGCACATTAACCCGGGCGTTCCGTTGGGATAATGGTTAGTTTTTCTTATGTTTTTTGTCATGTTTGCTTACATGTTTTCAGCCTAGTCCTGTTCGCGTTAGTTTGTTGTTTTCTGGCGTTTTTTGTTTTTATTTTGTCATTTAATGGTTTTTTATTCTGTGTTTTGGCTTTTTTATTTCCACGTTTAACTAGAATGAATCATGTGGCCGGTAAATGAAGGGGGACGGTGCTCCTTAAGGTGAAGGGAACATCAGTCAGAAAAATTTCTGGTTAACCCCGGCCGGCGACAGGGATCACTGATTCACCACAGGTTAACGGAGAGACTATGAATAAAGATCAAGCCGACGGTAACTGGAAGCAGCTGAAAGGCAAAGTGAAGGAAAAATGGGGCAAGCTGACCGATGACGATCTGACGGTCATCGAAGGGAGACGCGAACAGCTGGTCGGCAAAATCCAGGAGCGCTACGGTTACCAGAAAGAGGCGGCTGAGAAAGAGGTGAAAGCCTGGGAAGAACACACCAAACACCGCTGGTAATTTGCAGGGCCGCCATTGAAGGCGGCTTGCCCAGCGCAGGCCGGCGTCGCTCTCATCCTCTGGCGCCCCGGCCGCAGGTACAGGGAGGTACCTGACTTCGTCTTACTTCTTCTTGATGGCGATGCTGTGATCGTGTTCGGCGCAGTCATGCTTGCTGTCGCAAGCCTCAACCTCCACGCAGCCGGCGCACAGACCGTGCGCTTCTACCACGCTGTGCCGCAGCGCAAATCCGGCTTCCTGCGCCAGCTTCTGCAGCGTTTCCTCTACGCCTTCGGTGGTGCGTTCGGTCACCTGGCCACAGCGATCGCAGATAAACAGTGCGGACGTGTGCATCGGCTGTTCGAAATGGTGGCACAGCACGTAGCTGTTGGCGGATTCCACTCTATGGATAAACCCTTGCTCCAGCAGAAAATCCAGCGCGCGATAGACCGTCGGCGGCTTGGCCTGCGGTTCGGCGACGCGCAGCAGATCGAGCAGGTCATAAGCGCTGATTGCACCGGGTTGCTGAGTCATCAGACGCAGCACTTCCAGCCGCTGCGGCGTCAATCGCACATTGCGTTGCTGGCAGAGGCGTTCCGCCTGCGCCAGCAGCTTTTCCTGGGTGGTTGAGTTCATCGCAAATATCCCGGTACGTAAAAAAGCCGATTTTACCATGATTACGGCGAATCGCCGAGAGTTGCCCCCTTTTCCCCTGAGGATTGCGCAGGGAAAGGCGCGCAGAGTGCGCTAAAAGAGAGATGCATCACAACTTTTCCCCGCCGCAGGGCGACAAATCAACATTGCTGGTTTTAGCGCTGGAGAGCGGCGGGCGAGAGCGGTATAACGCGCTTCACCCGCGTGATGAGCAGGAGCCTTGTGCGATGACGGAAAGAGAGAAGCTGTTAAGCGGCCAGGTGTACAACAGCCGCGATGAAGAATTGATTGCTATGTACCATCGGGCCAGAGCGTTGACCAAAAGCCTGGGCGAGCTGGGTTCGCATCAGGCGGACGAGAAAAACCGTCTGCTCGGCGAACTGTTCGGCGCCTGGGGCGAGGCGAGCTGGATCGAAACGCCGTTCTGGTGCGACTACGGGCAACATGTCCGCATCGGCAAGAACTGTTTTATCAACGTCAATGCGGTGTTCCTCGACTGCAATACCATCACCATCGGCGACAACACGCTGATCGGCCCCAACGTGCAAATCTACACGCCGAGTCATCCGCTGAAGGCCGGTGAACGCTTTACCGGTGACCCGGCTTTCCCTTTCCGCACCTCGGCGCAGCCGGTGTCCATCGGCAGCAATGTGTGGATCGGCGGTAACGTGGTGATCTTGCCGGGCGTGACCATCGGCGACGGCACCACTATCGGCGCGGGCAGCATCGTGACCGGCGACATCCCGGCCAACGTGCTGGCGCTGGGGCAGCCGTGCCGGGTTATCCGCGCGTTGGAATAGGGCGCAGATAAGGCGGTTTTCCCAACGGCGCCGATTGTCGTTATAATAGCCGTTTGCGGCCGCGCGCCGTTCGTTGAACCCAGACAGACTCAGGTAGCCAGTAACTCAGCATGACGAAAGACAACCACGCCCCAACCTACGCCGCCAATCGTTTCTCCATCGCGCCGATGCTCGACTGGACCGATCGTCATTGCCGTTACTTCCACCGCCTGCTGACCAAGGAAACGCTGCTGTACACCGAAATGGTGACCACCGGCGCGATCATCCACGGCAAAGGCGACTACCTGGCCTACAGCGAAGAAGAGCATCCGGTGGCGCTGCAGCTGGGCGGCAGCGATCCGGCCGCGCTGGCGCACTGCGCCAAACTGGCGGAGCAGCGCGGTTACGACGAGATTAACCTCAACGTCGGCTGCCCGTCCGATCGCGTGCAAAACGGCATGTTCGGCGCCTGTTTGATGGGGCAGGCGGCGCTGGTCGCCGACTGCATCAAGGCGATGCGCGACGTGGTGTCGATCCCGGTGACGGTGAAGACCCGCATCGGCATCGACGATCAGGACAGCTACGCCTTCCTGTGCGACTTTATCGAGACCGTCGCCGGGCGCGGCGAGTGCGACATGTTCACCATTCACGCGCGCAAGGCCTGGCTCTCCGGCCTCAGCCCGAAAGAGAACCGCGAAGTGCCGCCGCTGGACTACCCGCGCGTTTATCAGCTGAAACGGGATTTCCCGGCGCTGACCATCGCCATCAACGGCGGGGTGAAAACGCTGGAGGAGGCGCGGCAGCACCTGCAGCATCTGGACGGCGTGATGATGGGGCGCGAGGCGTACCAGAATCCGGGCATCCTGGCGCGGGTCGACAGCGAACTGTTCGGCGCGCAGACCGCAGTGCCGGACAGCGTGGCGATCGTCGAAGCGCTGTATCCGTATATCGAGCGCGAGCTGTCCAACGGCACCTATCTCGGCCACATCACCCGCCACATCCTCGGTTTGTTCCAGGGCGTGCCGGGCGCGCGCCAGTGGCGTCGCCACCTGAGCGAGAACGCCCACAAGCCGGGCGCCGATGCGCGGGTGGTGGAGCAGGCGCTGGCGCTGGTGCGTCAGCCGCGTGTCGAAATGGCGTAGCCCACAAAAATTTTGACCAACAGTTAGTCTTTTTCGCCAGGCATTCGGCGCGTTGCCGGATGCCTGTCCCATCTTTTCAATTGGTTAGCCCTTCCGCCATTCTGGCACGCTTCTTGTAATCCATTCAGCAGATACGTTGAGTTGCAAAGGAGCAATCATGTTGGAAATTTTCTTTCTCATTGGCTTTGTGGTGATGCTGATGGTGACCGGCATCTCGCTGCTGGGGATCTTCGCTGCGCTGTTGGCGGCGGCGGCGTTCATGCTGGTGGGCGGGTTGTTCGCGGTGGTCATCAAGCTGCTGCCGTGGCTGATTTTGGCGGTGGTCGGGGTATGGATTTACCGCACGATGCAGAAACCGCAGGCCAGGCGTTACTGATTTTTTGCTGAATAATCAGACAGTCACACTGAAACTTGCACAATTTTTCGCACCGCGAATGCGGCAACGATCACAGCTTGGCAGTTTTCCCCGGCGATGTGGCACATAAAGCGTGTTTTTTGCCGAACGGGGCTGTTAGGATGTGGGTCGATGCAGTGATGCGACCGATTTCATCACCGTGAGAGACAACCAAAATTCGTGTTGCTGAAGCAACCCCCTGTCTCTGGCGGACTCTGCTCTACCCCTACAAAACGCAGTAACAGAAAGGGCTCCGCAAGGAGCCCTTTTCTTTTGCCGCTATCAGGGGATCAGCAGGCTGGAGCCGCTGGTGCTGCGGCTTTCCAGCACCTGGTGCGCCCGCTGGGCGTCGGCCAGCGCAAATTTCTGCTCGTCTCTCACCTCCACCCGAATGGCGCCGCTGCCGATCAGCGAGAACAGCTCGTTGCTGGCGTACTGTAGTTCGGCGCGGTTGGTGACGTAGCCGTTGAGGGAAGGGCGGGTGACGTACAGCGATCCTTTCTGGTTGAGCAGCGCCAGATCGACGCCGGTCACCGGGCCGGAGGCATTGCCGAAGCTGACCATCAGGCCGCGGCGTTTCAGGCTGTTGAGCGAGGCCTGCCAGGTGCTTTGCCCCACCGAATCGTACACTACGCCAACCTTCTCGCCGTGCGTCAGCTCGGCCACCCGCTGGGCGATATCCTCTTTGTGGTAGTTGATGGTGGCCCAGGCGCCGGCCTGTTTCGCCAGGGCGGCCTTCTCGTCGGAGCCGACGCTGCCGATCAGGCGCGCGCCCAGCGCTTTGGCCCATTGGCAGGCGATAAGGCCAACCCCGCCGGCGGCGGCATGGAACAGGAACACTTCTCCCGGCTGCACTTCGTGGGTTTGGCGCAACAGATAGTGCACCGTCAGCCCTTTGAGGAAAGAGGCGGCGCCCTGCTCAAAGCTGAGGTTGTGCGGCAGCAGCGCCACTTTTTCTTCCGGCACGTTGTGGATCTCGCTGTAGGCGCCGAGCGACGACTGCGCATACACCACCCGGTCGCCCGGTTTGATCGCGCTGACCCCGGCGCCGACCTTGACCACCACGCCGGCCGCCTCGGTGCCGAGGCCGCTCGGCAGGCTGGCCGGCGCGTACAGCCCGCTGCGCACATAGGTGTCGATGTAGTTGATGCCGATCGCCTTGTTCTCGATCTGCACTTCCCCGGCAGCCGGATCGAGCGGTGTAAAATCAACGTATTGCAAGACTTCCGGCCCGCCGGTGGCGGAGAATTGAATGCGCTTGGCCATATCGTTACCTCGTTGGAGTGTCTGATTTCACCCTATTCTTTTTAGTCTCGGAGATCCAGTTTGCCCGTGCGGGGTTCAATACCTTTTTTGCATCGGTTATGGCGCAAAAATCACGTATACTCTCGCGTCAGGATCCTTCATTCGCAACCGGATAAAGACTACGTTTCATGGCAGGAAAAAAACCAACCAACAAAACAAACGCGGACGAAACCAGAGAGCGTTCCAGAGATCGTCAGATGGAAGGGCTGAAGATGCCGCCGCACTCGCTGGAGGCCGAGCAGTCGGTGTTGGGCGGTTTGATGCTGGATAACGAGCGCTGGGACAACGTGGCGGAGCGCGTGGTCGCCAACGATTTCTTCAGCCGCCCGCACCGCCTGATCTTTACCGAGATGCAGCGTCTGCTGGAGATGAGCAAGCCTATCGACCTCATCACCCTGTCCGAATCGCTCGAACAAAAGGGCGAACTGGATTCGGTCGGCGGCTTCGCCTACCTGGCCGAGCTGTCGAAAAACACCCCGAGCGCCGCCAACATCGGCGCCTACGCCGACATCGTGCGCGAGCGCGCGGTGGTGCGCGAGATGATCTCGGTGGCTAACGAGATCGCCGACGCCGGCTACGATCCGCAGGGGCGCAGCAGCGAAGACCTGCTCGATCTGGCGGAATCCCGCGTCTTCCAAATCGCCGAGAACCGCGCCAGCAAAGACGAGGGCCCGAAGGGCATCGAGCGTATTCTGGAAGACACCGTGTCGCGCATTGAGCAGCTGTATCAGCAGCCGCACGATGGCGTGACCGGGGTCGATACCGGCTATCAAGACCTCAACAAGAAAACCGCGGGCATGCAAAAGTCCGATCTGATCATCGTCGCCGCCCGTCCTTCGATGGGGAAAACCACCTTCGCCATGAACCTGTGCGAAAACGCCGCGATGACCCAGGAAAAACCGGTGCTGATCTTCAGCCTGGAGATGCCCGGTGAGCAGATCATGATGCGTATGCTGGCGTCGCTGTCGCGCGTGGATCAGACGCGCATCCGTACCGGCCAGCTCGACGACGAGGACTGGGCGCGCATTTCCAGCACCATGGGTATCCTGCTGGAGAAGCGCAACATGTACATCGACGACTCCTCCGGCCTGACGCCGACCGAAGTGCGCTCGCGCGCGCGGCGCATTTTCCGCGAGCACGACGGGCTTAGCCTCATCATGATCGACTACCTGCAGCTGATGCGCGTGCCGGCCCTGTCCGACAACCGTACGCTGGAGATCGCCGAGATTTCGCGCTCGCTGAAGGCACTGGCGAAAGAGCTGCAGGTGCCGGTGGTGGCGCTGTCGCAGCTGAACCGAAGCCTGGAGCAGCGCGCCGATAAGCGCCCGGTCAACTCCGACCTGCGTGAGTCCGGCTCTATCGAGCAGGATGCCGACCTGATTATGTTCATCTATCGTGATGAGGTGTATCACGAGAACAGCGATCTGAAAGGGATCGCGGAAATTATTATCGGTAAGCAGCGTAACGGCCCGATCGGCACCGTGCGCCTTACCTTTAACGGCCAGTGGTCGCGTTTCGATAACTACGCGGGGCCACAATACGATGACGAATAATCAGCTAAGGAACTGAAATGAAAGCGGCAACCGCTGTAATCGACCGCCGCGCTCTGCGACATAATCTGCAACAGGTGCGCCGCCAGGCGCCGCAAAGCCGCCTGATTGCCGTTGTGAAAGCAAACGCTTATGGACATGGCCTGCTGGAAACAGCACACACCCTGCAAGACGCCGACTGCTACGGCGTGGCGCGCATCGGCGAGGCGCTGATGCTGCGCTCCGGCGGCATCGTCAAACCGATCCTGCTGCTGGAAGGCTTCTTCTGTGCCGAAGATCTGCCGGTGCTGGTGGCGAACAACATCGAAACCGCGGTACACAGCATCGAACAGCTCGAAGCGCTGGAGCAGGCCGAGCTGGCGCGCCCGGTGCCGGTGTGGATGAAGCTCGATACCGGCATGCATCGGCTGGGGGTGCGCCCCGAACAGGCGGAAGCGTTTTATCAGCGCCTGTGCGCCTGCCGCAACGTGGCGCAGCCGGTCAATATCATGAGCCACTTCAGCCGCGCCGATGAGCCGGAGTCCGACGCCACCCTGAAACAGATCGCCTGCTTCGAGCAGTTCGCGCGCGGCAAACCGGGCCAGCGCTCGGTCGCCGCGTCCGGCGGCACGCTGCTGTGGCCGGATGCCCACAATGAGTGGGTGCGTCCTGGCATCATTTTGTACGGCGTGTCGCCGCTGGATAACGGCAGCGGCGCCGAGCATGGGCTGCAGCCGGCGATGACGCTGAAGTCCAGCCTGATCGCGGTGCGCGAGCACAAGGCCGGCGAAGCGGTTGGCTACGGCGGCACCTGGGTAAGCCCGCGCGATACGCGGCTGGGCGTGGTAGCGATGGGGTACGGCGACGGCTACCCGCGCAGCGCGCCGACCGGTACGCCGATCCTGATCAACGGCCGCGAAGTGCCGATCGTCGGCCGGGTGTCGATGGACATGATTTCGGTCGATCTCGGGCCGGACGCCGCCGATAAGGTGGGGGATGAAGCGGTGCTGTGGGGCCAGGCGCTGCCGGTCGAGCGCATCGCCGCCTGCACCGGCATCAGCGCTTACGAACTGATCACCAAGCTCACGCAGCGCGTGGCGATGGAATACATCGGCGACTGATGCGCAGCAGGGGCCGACGCGCGTCGGCCCCGTTTCTCAGCGGGTTACTTCTTTACCGCCAACCACTTGTCGATAATCTTCTGATACTCGCCGGTCGCCTTGGCCAGGTGCAGCCACTGATCCACATACAGTTTCCAGCTCAAATCGTCGCGCGGCAGCATGTAAGCCTTCTCGCCGTACTGCATCGGTTTGCTCGGATTCACCGCGCACAGTTTCGGATAGCGCTTCTGCTGGTACAGCGCCTCGGAGGCGTCGGTGATCATCACGTCCGCCTTGCGGTCTACCAACTGCTGGAAAATGCTCATGTTGTCGTGCGTCAGCGTCAGCTTGGCCTTCGGCAGATAGGCGTGCACGAAGGCTTCGTTGGTGCCGCCCGCCGGCTCCAGCAGGCGCACCGACGGTTTGTTGATCTGCTCGAGAGTGCGGTATTTCTTCACGTCGGTGCAGCGCACCAGCGGGATTTTGCCGTCGGTATCCAGCTTGTCGGCGAAGAACACCTGTTTTTGTCGCTCCAGCGTGACAGAGATGCCGCCCATCGCGATATCGCACTTGCCGCCGACGAAGTCCGGCGTCAGGGTTTTCCAGCTGGTTTTCACCCACTTCACTTTGGCGCCCAGGCTCTTGGCCAGCGACTCCGCCATATCGATGTCGATGCCTTCATAGCCGCCGTCTTCCTTGAGGAAGGTATAGGGCTTGTAGTCGCCGGTGGTGCAGACTTCCAGGGTCTTTTGCTGCAGCACCTTGTCCAGGTGGGATTGCGCGCCGGCGCCGCCGGCGGCGAGCAGCAGCGCGAGAGGGAGTAGCTTTTTCATCTGGCGTCCTTTTTATACATTCGTGGTTTTATGCGTTACTTCGCCGTTAATTGTCGTTTACCTGCATGAGTTAGCCGTTTTTTATGCCGCTTACCGGCGAAAACGCCGGGCGTTGCTGCTGTACGCGATTTAAGCGCCAGGGTGTGACGTCGGCAACGGTAAAAAAACTGGTAGGCTGTAACGTCAACATTTATTAACACAGTTTACAGGTGGCTATGTACAACATTGACGATTTTGATATGAAAATCCTGACGCTGTTACAGGCCAACGGCCGTCTGACCAATCAGGAACTGAGCGAGCTGGTCGGGCTCTCCGCCTCCCAATGTTCGCGGCGGCGCATCAGCCTGGAGCAGGCGCAGCTGATCCGCGGCTACCACGCGCGGCTGGCGCCGGAGGCGGTCGGCCTGGGGCTGGTAGGGCTGATCGAAGTCAGCCTGATCACGCACGCGCAGGAGCAGATCGACAGCTTTCATCAGATGCTGGAGGAGGTGGATGCGATCCTTGACGCTTACAAGACCACCGGCGACGCCGATTACCTGCTGAAAGTGGCGGTGGCGGATCTGCCGGCGCTGAGCGAGTTCATCAGCCAGACGCTGTCGCCGCACAAAAGCGTGGCGCATATCAAAACGGCGGTGGTGCTCAATCGCATCAAGGAAAACGGTTTGTTGCCGGTGGCGAGATAAAGCTAAAACCGAATGCGGTTTTCCGTCTATATTAGGAACGTAACGCTGTGCCCAAACCACAATAAACCAGGAGAAAACCCCCGTGTTCCAGAACGTTGACGCCTATGCCGGCGATCCCATTCTGTCGCTGATGGAAAAATTCAAACAAGACCCGCGCGCGCACAAGGTGAACCTGAGTATCGGCCTGTACTACGATGCGCAGGGCATCATCCCGCAGATGCGGGCGGTCGCCGCGGCGCAAGCGCAGTTGAACAGCGTCGAGCACGGCGCCTCGGTATACCTGCCGATGGAAGGGCTGCAACCCTACCGTTCCGCCATCCAGCAGCTGCTGTTCGGCGCGCAGCACCCGATGCTGCAGCAGGGGCGCATCGCCACCATTCAGACCGTCGGCGGTTCCGGCGCGTTGAAAGTGGGCGCCGACTTCCTGAAAAGCTACTTCCCGGATTCGCAGGTGTGGGTCAGCGATCCCACCTGGGAAAACCACGTCGCCATCTTCAGCGGCGCCGGTTTCAAGGTGAATACCTACCCGTATTTCGACGGCGAAAGCCTGGGCGTGAAGTTCGACGCCATGCTCGCAGCGCTGAAACAGCTGCCGAAGCACAGCATCGCGCTGCTGCACCCGTGCTGCCACAACCCGACCGGTTCCGACCTGACCCCTGCCCAGTGGGATGAGGTGGTCAAGGTGATCGCCGAGCGTGAAATCATTCCGTTCCTCGACATCGCCTATCAGGGCTTCGGCGGCGGCATGGAGCAGGATGCCTACGCCATTCGCGCCATCGCGGCGGCCGGCCTGCCGTGCCTGGTGAGCAACTCGTTCTCGAAGATCTTCTCGCTGTACGGCGAGCGCGTCGGCGGCCTGTCGGTGGTGTGCGAAAGCGAAGAGGCGGCCGGGCGCGTGCTGGGCCAGCTGAAGGCCACCGTGCGCCGCAACTACTCGAGCCCGCCGAACTTCGGCGCGCAGCTGGTGGCCAAGGTGCTGAACGACGCCCAGCTGAAAACCCAGTGGCTGGACGAAGTGGAGAGCATGCGCACCCGCATTCTCGAGATGCGTCACGCGCTGGTGGACACCCTGAAGAGCGCGCTGCCGCAGCGCAACTTCGATTACCTGCTGGCGCAGCGCGGCATGTTCAGCTACACCGGCTTCAGCGCGGCGCAGGTCGATCGCCTGCGTGAAGAGTTTGGCGTCTACCTGATCCACAGCGGCCGCATGTGCGTGGCCGGCCTGAACCACAACAACGTGCGTCAGGTGGCCGAGGCGTTTGCCGCGGTGCAGTAACGCCTGTTAGTCTGAACGGACGTTCATCGGGGAGCGATAGCGATATCGCTCCTTTTTTATTGCCGGCGCGCCGCCGAAGTTGCCGCAAACCGGAGAGAGAATATACTGATTGAGGGGCGCTCACTCATGTGGCATCAGCAAACGCTAATCCTCAGCGCAAAAGCGCGTGGCTTTCATCTGGTTACCGACGAGATCGTCAACCAGTTAACCCACTTACACCGCCTGCAAACCGGCCTGCTGCATCTGTTGCTGCAGCATACCTCGGCCTCGCTGACGCTCAACGAGAACTGCGATCCCACGGTGCGAGCCGATATGGAGCAGCATTTCCTGCGTCAGGTGCCGGAAAACGCACCCTATCAGCATGACTACGAAGGGCCGGACGACATGCCGGCGCACATCAAATCCTCGCTGCTGGGCGCTTCCCTGACGCTGCCCGTCAGGCACGGGCGGCTGATGTTGGGCACATGGCAGGGCATCTGGCTGGGGGAGCACCGCATCCACGGCGGAGCACGCCGTATTGTGGCCACGTTACAGGGGGAATAACCCAATGAATAACAGTGCATTGCTGGAGTACTGCATGGCGAAGCCGGGCGCGG
Source organism: Serratia sp. CY31944 (assembly GCF_052169175.1). Taxonomy (NCBI): domain Bacteria; kingdom Pseudomonadati; phylum Pseudomonadota; class Gammaproteobacteria; order Enterobacterales; family Yersiniaceae; genus Serratia; species Serratia sp. CY31944. Next base: position 2,352 of record NZ_JBJNLG010000028.1, on the reverse strand, counting down.
AACAAAGCGACCAGAACCAGTGGCAGGCCAGCCAGATCAAGGTGGGCGACGTGATGTTCGCCATGGTGTGCGAGGTCGAAGGGCGGCCGGCGCTGGCGGTCAAGTCCAGCCCGGAGCTGGCGGAAAGCCTGCGTGAACACCATCCGGAGATCGTCGCCTGTGACGGCCTGAACAAGGCGCACTGGAACACGGTGTTTCTTGACGGCAACCTGCCGAACTCGCAGTTTTACACGCTGATCGACAGTTCCTATCAGCTGGTGGTGGAAGGCCTGCCCGAACACGTGCGCCAGGAACTGCGCGCCTGATTGTCGGGCGGCGGCGCCGCCCGTTTTCTCCTGCTTTTTCATGTTAAAGCGTGATCGCGGTTTTAAGTTGGGAACGTTCCCTTTCTGTTGCCGGGCTAAAGCGGCTACGCTTGGGCATTCAAGAAACGCGGGTAAAATAAGGAGGCCGACATGGCCATCAGCGAAGAAAAGCGCAAGATGATCGCCGGGGAACTGTACGACGCCGGCGATGACCTGCTGCGCAGCGAACGTCGGCGCGCGCGCCAGCTGACGCATCGCTATAACCACTCCTCGCCGGAAGAGGGCGAGCTGCGCAAACAGTGGCTGGGCGAGCTGCTGGGCGGCTATCAGGGCGGCACCATCGAGCCGACCTTCCGCTGCGACTACGGCTATAACATCTATCTGGGCAAGAACTTCTACGCCAACTTCGACTGCGTGATCCTCGACGTGTGCGAGGTGCATATCGGCGACAACTGCCTGCTGGCGCCGGGCGTGCATATCTACACCGCGACCCATCCGCTGGACGCCGAGACCCGCGTCGGCGGGGCGGAGTTCGGCAAGCCGGTCAGGATTGGCGATAACGTGTGGATCGGCGGGCGCGCGGTGATCAATCCGGGGGTGACCATCGGCGACAATGCGGTCGTTGCCTCCGGCGCGGTGGTAACCAAAGACGTGCCGGCCAATTGCGTGGTGGGCGGCAACCCGGCCAGGATCATCAAGCAGCTATAAGAAACGGGCGCCGTTGGGCGCCCGCCGTCATCAGACCCGCAGCGAGTCGATATCCACCACGAAGCGGTACTTCACGTCGCTTTTCAGCATGCGCTCATAGGCTTCATTAATCTGCTGCATCGGGATCAGCTCGATATCCGACGTGATGCCGTGTTGGCCGCAGAAGTCCAGCATCTCTTGCGTTTCCGCGATGCCGCCGATCAGCGAACCGGCGATGCGGCGGCGCTTCATGATCAGATTGAACACCTGCGGCGACGGATGATCGTGCTCCGGCGCGCCGACCAGCGTCAGGGTGCCGTCGCGGCGCAGCAGGTTGAGGAACGGATTCAGATCGTGCTGGGCCGCTACCGTGTTGAGGATGAAGTCGAAGCTGTTGACGTGCTGCGCCATCTCCTCCGGGTTGCGCGAAATCACCACTTCATGAGCGCCAAGACGCTTGGCGTCTTCGATTTTCGACGGCGAGGTGGTGAACAGCACCACGTGCGCGCCCATCGCCCGCGCCAGTTTGACGCCCATGTGCCCCAGCCCGCCGAGCCCGACGATGCCGACCTTTTTGCCTGGCCCCGCGCCCCACTGGCGCAGCGGCGAATAGGTGGTGATGCCGGCGCACAGCAGCGGCGCGACCCCGGCCGGATCGAGATTCTCCGGCACGCGCAGCACGAAGTCCTGATCTACCACCAGATCGGTGGAGTAGCCGCCGTAGGTCACGGCGCCGGTCTGGCGATCCTGACCGTTATAGGTGCCGGTGAAGCCGTTCTCGCAATACTGCTCCAGCCCCTCATCGCAGCTCGGGCAGCTGCGGCAGGAATCTACCATGCACCCGACGCCGACCAGATCGCCGACCCGGTAACGCGAGACGTGGCCGCCGACGGCGCTAACGCGGCCGACGATTTCGTGGCCTGGCACCACCGGGTAAATGGTATTGCTCCATTCATTGCGCGCCTGGTGCAGATCCGAGTGGCAGACGCCGCAGAACAACACCTGAATTTGCACATCGTGCTCGCGCAGGGCGCGCGGCTGGTAATCGAAAGGCACCAGCGCAGACTTCGCGTCATGCGCGGCATAGGCATGGGTAATGTTCATGGTCGCTCCAGTTATCAATGTATGGGGGACAACGCTTGGCCGGCAGCGAGTGCCGGTGAGACGCGGCCTGAGTCAGACAGGGCGGCCGCCGAGGGAACATTGATGATAAAAGCGGTGAGCGCGGAGGGAAATGCCTGAAAATGTCGAAATCTTGCCTGTTTCTGTTTGATTGCAGCGAAACGGGCCGGGGGGGGGGGGGGGGGGGGGGGGGGGGGGGGGGGGGGGGGGGGGGGGGGGGGGGGGGGGGGGGGGGGGG
>NZ_JBJNLG010000027.1:0-18777 GCF_052169175.1 Serratia sp. CY31944 | reverse complement strand
CACCCCCCCCCCCCCCCCCCCCCCCCCCCCCCCCCCCCCCGGCACTACGGCTTCAACAGCGGTTTCAGGAAGCGTGCGGTGTGCGATTTTTCACACTCGGCCACGGTTTCCGGCGTGCCGGCGACCAGGATCTCGCCGCCGCCGCTGCCGCCTTCCGGCCCCAGATCGACGATCCAGTCGGCGGTCTTGATCACGTCCAGGTTATGCTCGATGACCACGATGGTGTTGCCCTGATCGCGCAGCTGATGCAGCACCGCCAACAGCTGCTGGATATCGGCGAAGTGCAGGCCGGTGGTCGGTTCGTCGAGGATATACAGCGTCTGGCCGGTGCCGCGCTTCGACAGCTCGCGCGCCAGCTTGACGCGCTGCGCCTCACCGCCGGAGAGCGTGGTGGCCGACTGGCCGAGGCGGATGTAGGACAGCCCGACATCCATCAGGGTCTGCAGCTTGCGCGCCAGCGCCGGCACCGCGTCGAAGAACTCGCGCGCTTCTTCGATGGTCATCTCCAGCACTTCGTGGATGCTCTTGCCCTTGTACTTCACTTCCAGCGTTTCGCGGTTATAGCGCTTGCCCTTGCACTGATCGCACGGCACGTAGATGTCCGGCAGGAAGTGCATCTCGACCTTGATCACCCCGTCGCCCTGGCAGGCTTCACAGCGCCCGCCCTTGACGTTGAAGCTGAAACGGCCCGGCGTATAACCGCGGCTGCGCGATTCCGGCACGCCGGCGAACAACTCGCGCACCGGGGTGAAAATGCCGGTATAGGTGGCCGGGTTGGAGCGCGGCGTGCGGCCGATCGGGCTCTGATCGATGTCGATCACCTTGTCGAAATGTTCCAGGCCGGTCACTTCGCGGAACGGCGCCGGTTCGGCGATGGTGGCGCCGTTGAGCTGGCGCTGGGCGATCGGGAACAGCGTATCGTTGATCAGCGTCGATTTGCCGGAGCCGGAAACGCCGGTGATGCAGGTAAACAGACCGACCGGCAGCGTCAGCGTCACGTCCTTCAGGTTGTTGCCGCGCGCGCCGCTCAGCTTCAGCACCTTGGTCGGATCGGCCTGCACGCGCTGCGCCGGAATGGCGATCTCGCGTTTGCCGCTGAGGAACTGGCCGGTCAGCGAGTCCGGCTGTGCCATGATATCGTCGACGGTGCCTTCCGCCACCACCTGGCCGCCGTGCACGCCGGCGCCGGGGCCGATGTCGATCACGTGGTCGGCGGCGCGGATGGCGTCTTCGTCATGCTCCACCACGATCACCGTGTTGCCGAGGTTGCGTAGGTGGATCAGCGTTTCCAGCAGGCGCTCGTTGTCGCGCTGGTGCAGACCGATCGACGGCTCGTCCAGCACGTACATCACGCCCACCAGGCCGGCGCCGATCTGGCTGGCCAAACGGATACGCTGCGCTTCGCCGCCGGAGAGCGTCTCCGCCGAGCGGGACAGTGACAGGTAGTTCAGGCCGACGTTCACCAGGAATTTCAGGCGATCGCCGATCTCTTTCAGCACTTTTTCGGCGATCTTGGCGCGTTGGCCGCTGAGCTTCATGTTCTGGAAGAAGGTCATCGCATGGCCGATGCTCAGATCGGAGATCTCCGGCAACGTGGTGTCTTCGACGAACACGTTGCGCGCTTCTTCGCGCAGGCGAGTGCCGTGGCACGAGGCGCAAGGGCGGTTGCTGATGAACTTCGCCAATTCTTCGCGCACCGCGCTGGATTCGGTCTCTTTATAGCGGCGCTCCATGTTGTGCAGCACGCCTTCGAACGGATGACGGCGCACGGTGGTATCACCGCGATCGTTGATGTATTTGAATTCGATCGACTCTTTGCCGGAGCCGCTCAGCACCGCCTTCTGCACGTCGGCGCTCAGGGTGTTGAACGGCGCTTCGACGTCGAACTCATAGTGCTCCGCCAGCGAGCGCAGCATCTGGAAGTAATAGAAGTTGCGGCGATCCCAGCCGCGGATCGCGCCGCCGGCCAGCGACAGCTCGGGGTTTTGCACCACGCGATCCGGATCGAAGAACTGCTGCACGCCCAGGCCGTCGCAGGTTGGGCAGGCGCCGGCCGGGTTGTTGAAGGAAAACAGGCGCGGTTCCAGCTCGCGCATGCTGTAGCCGCAGATCGGGCAGGCGAAGTTGGCGGAGAACAGCAGCTCGTCCGCTTTCTCGTCGTCCATATCCGCCACCACCGCGGTGCCGCCGGACAGCTCCAGCGCGGTTTCGAACGATTCGGCCAGGCGCTGCGCCATGTCCTCGCGCACCTTGAACCGGTCGACCACCACTTCGATGGTGTGTTTCTTCTGCAGCTCCAGCTTCGGCGGATCGGACAGATCGCACACTTCACCGTCGATGCGCGCGCGGATATAGCCCTGGGCGGCCAGGTTTTCCAGCGTTTTGGTGTGCTCGCCCTTGCGATCTTTCACCACCGGCGCCAGCAGCATCAGGCGCTTGCCTTCCGGCTGGCTCAGCACGTTATCGACCATCTGGCTGACGGTTTGCGCCGCCAGCGGCACATGGTGATCCGGGCAGCGCGGCTCGCCGACGCGGGCGAACAGCAGGCGCAGGTAGTCGTGGATTTCGGTGATGGTGCCGACCGTGGATCGCGGGTTGTGCGAGGTGGATTTCTGCTCGATGGAGATCGCCGGCGACAGGCCCTCGATATGATCGACGTCCGGTTTTTCCATCAGCGACAGGAACTGGCGCGCATAGGCGGAGAGCGATTCGACGTAGCGGCGTTGCCCTTCGGCATACAGCGTATCGAAAGCCAGCGATGACTTGCCGGAACCGGACAGGCCGGTGACGACGATCAGTTTGTCACGCGGGATAATCAGGTTGATGTTTTTCAGATTATGGGTTCGAGCACCACGAACTTCGATATTGTCCATTTACACTTCCCGTCTTGATGATACACCGCGCCTGTCGCGATTTTTGCGGGGGATTTTGTGATGGATCTCGCAAAAAACCGGCACAGCCAGGTCGAAACGCATAATTATGACACAAAAAAACCTGAATGAATATCCAGTATGCGAATGCAACAAGGTCGATCGAAAAGACAATTCTGGAATGCAATTCGCACTTATCAACACGGGTGTGGTTTCGCACTCAGCGTGGTAAACTGACGCGTTTATACTGTGTAGAAATCAATCATCGGGAGAAGTGCTCATGGCCAGCAGAGGCGTAAACAAAGTAATTCTGGTCGGGAATCTGGGTCAGGATCCAGAAGTCCGTTACATGCCGAACGGCGGCGCAGTGGCCAACATTACCCTGGCGACCTCCGAAAGCTGGCGTGACAAGGCGACCGGCGAACAGAAAGAGAAGACCGAGTGGCACCGCGTCGTGCTGTTCGGCAAACTGGCCGAAGTGGCGGGCGAATACCTGCGTAAAGGCTCTCAGGTCTACATCGAAGGCTCCCTGCAGACCCGTAAATGGCAGGATCAGAGCGGCCAGGATCGCTACACCACCGAGATCGTGGTTAACGTCGGCGGCACCATGCAGATGCTGGGCGGCCGTCAGGGCGGCGGCGCACCGGCCGGTCAATCTGCCGGCGGCCAGGGCGGTTGGGGCCAGCCTCAGCAGCCACAGGGCGGCAACCAGTTCAGCGGCGGCCAGCAGCAGTCGCGCCCGGCGCAGAACAGCGCTCCGGCGGCCAGCAGCAACGAACCGCCAATGGATTTCGACGACGATATCCCGTTCTGATATCCGGCCGTTTGCAGCCAAAAAAAAGCCCCTTCACGGGGCTTTTTGCATTTCAGGGATGGTTACGCCGAGAAGCCTCCGTCGATGCTCAGGCTGGCGCCGGTGATATAACCCGCCTGCGGGCCGGCGAGGTAGGCGACGAAGCCGGCGATCTCTTCATCTTTGCCGTAGCGGCCGATCGCCATCAGCTGCTTGAGCTGCTCGGCGAACTCACCGGCGTCCGGGTTCATCTCGGTGTCTACCGGGCCGGGCTGCACGTTATTGACGGTGATGCCGCGCGGGCCGAGATCGCGCGCCATGCCTTTGGTCAGGCCGACCAGCGCCGATTTGCTCATCGCATACACCGCCGCGCCGCCGAACGGCACGCGCTCGGCGTTGGTGCTGCCGATGTGAATGATGCGGCCGCCGTCGTTCATGTGGCGCGCCGCTTCTTGGCTGGCGACGAACACGCTGCGCACGTTGACCGCCAGCATGCGATCCAGATCGTCCAGCGCCAGCTCCTCGGTGCTGCCCAGCGTAAACACCCCGGCATTGTTCACCAGAATATCCAGGTTGCCGAACTGGCTGACCGCCTGGCGCACCGCCTGCTGCAGCGCCGCCGCATCGGCGCTGTCGGCCTTGATGGCGAGGGCTTTGCCGCCGGCGGCGGTAACGGCGCTTGCCACCGCTTCGGCGCGATCGGCCGAGGCGGCGTAGGTAAAGGCGACCGCGGCCCCTTCGCTCGCCAACCGTTTCACGATGGCGGCGCCGATGCCGCGTGAGCCGCCCTGGACGAACGCGACTTTGCCTTGCAGAGGTTGTGCTGTGGTCATGTTATTTCTCCAAAGTGGGTGAGGGTAAGGCGTTATTCCCAGTATCGGTGAAATGTCTGGCGGCCACTGTTCACAAAGAGCTTTGCCTGCCCACAACGAGAAAAGCCCCTTGCGGGGCTTCTTTCTTCCGTCGATTGGCTGTTCGACGATCAGTTGAAGATTTCTGCGGTGCCGTACAGTTTGTTCTGGCCGCCGGCGGCGACGATGCGGTATGAGCTGGCGCCTGACGCAGCGGCTTTGCTGGCCAGTTCGCTTTCCAGCGCGCTCAGGTTGCTGGCGCCGCTAACGGAGACTACGCCGATTTTCTGGGCGTCTGCAGCGGGTTGGCTGGACGGCAGGTCAGCGGCGAAGGTAGCGAAAGAAGCGGTAGCCAGCAGCGCAGCGGTAGCAAAAATTTTGACGTTTTTCATGATGTATTCCTCAGCGTATTGATTGGATGAGAGCCCGTTGTCTCTCGATGTATTAAATAGTAGTGCGGCAGACAGGAATAAAAAATCGGAGAGTTTTGAGTATCTCTGTCAAATAAACTGATTGTTTTTTCATCCGCTGGCGCGCGGTAAAAATCGCCACTACCCTTTACAGACGATCCTTAACCGGAGAAGCGTAATGACGGTAAACGCATTTATCGGCAGCTGGGCGCTGGTGTCCTCGGCATTTGAGAACCAGGACGGCGAGCTGAATTACCCGCTGGGCGAGCAGGTGCTGGGGCGCATCCATTATGAGGCCAACGGCACGATGGCGGCGCAGCTTTACAGCGCCGTGCGGCCGCATTTCGCCGCCGACGATTTGGCGCAGGGATCCGAGCGGGAGATCCGCGCGGCCTTCATCAATATGATTTGCTACTTCGGCCGCTATCAGGTGGAGGAAAGCGAGCAGCGGGTGGTGCATCAGGTCGAAGGCTGTTCGTTCCCCAACTGGGTAGGCAGCCGTCAGGTGCGTTTTTACGCTTTCAGCGGCGATCGGTTGACGTTGCGCACGGTGCCCTTGCAGCTCGGCAATGGCGTGCAGGTGGGCGAACTGGTGTGGCAGCGGACAGGAGCTTCTTTATGATCATTGTTCATCATCTCAATCATTCGCGCTCGCAGCGCATTCTGTGGTTTCTGGAAGAGCTGGGCGTGCCCTATCAGGTGCAACGCTACGAACGCGATCCGCAGACCATGCTGGCGCCGGCGGCGCTGAAAAAGATCCACCCGCTGGGCAAATCACCGGTGATCGTCGACGGCGATCTGACGCTGGCGGAATCCGGCGCCATCATCGAATACCTGCAGGAAGCCTATGACGCGCAAGGGATGTTCATGCCGACCGACTTCCACGCGCGCCAGCAATACCGCTACTGGCTGCACTACGCCGAAGGATCGCTGATGCCGCTGTTGGTGATGAAACTGGTGTTCAGCCGCCTCGGCCAGCCGCCGATCCCCTGGCTGCTGCGGCCGGTGGCCGGCGCGATCGGCAAGGGCGTGCAGCGCGAATATCTCGACAAGCAGATCGCGCCGCACTGCGAGTATCTCGAGCAGCACCTGAACAAGGGCAGCTGGTTCGTCGGCAACGACTTCAGCGCGGCAGACATTCAGATGAGCTTCCCGCTGGAGGCGATGGCGGCGCGCGGCGCGTTGGATGACTGCCCGAAACTGCGCGGTTTTCTGCAGCGCATTCACGCCCGGCCCGCCTACCAGCGGGCGTTGGAGCAGGGCGGCCCTTACGACCTGCTGAGTTAACCGGATGGGCTATACTCGATGGGGTCATTCTTCATCGGAGGTAGCCCATGGCTACGCAAATCTTCGTTAATCTGCCCGTCCGCGATCTGCCCGCCTCGATGGCTTTTTTCACCCGCCTGGGTTTCACTTTCAACCCGCAATTTACCGATGACACCGCCGCGTGCATGGTGGTCAGCGACACGATTTACGTGATGCTGCTGACCCATGACAAATTCAGGGTGTTTACCCCGAACCCGATCGGCGACGCCAAACAGGCCACCGAAGTGCTGGTGTGCCTGTCGCAGCCCAGCCGGGCGGCGGTGGACGAACTGGTGCGCAAGGCGGTCGCCGGCGGCGGCAACACCTACCACCCGCCGCGGGACTACGGCGTGATGTACGGCCACGGTTTTCAGGATCTGGACGGCCATATCTGGGAATTGATGTATATGGATCCCGCGGCGGCGCAGGCGCAATAACCCCGCCGTGACGGAATTCGCCGGGGCGCTCGTCGCCCCGGTTTTATCGTGCAGGCGCCATTTCCGCCGCTTTCTGCATAAATTGCCGCGATCTTTAGTTGATTAGACGCTAGGGAAGGCAGGATAATCGTTTGCCTTGAATAAACCACCATAAATCACCCGTACCGCGCGCTGCGAGTTAAACGTTTGCCTTGGTGCGCATCGCCGTTGGCGCTGCGACGGAAGGGCACGGATGCGGAACGTGACGTAAACGATTACGTGACGATCGGGCGCGGGCGAGATTACAGGCCTGCTGCGACGGGCCGATTCATGAAACACAGGGGAAGTAACCTATGTCGAACTCTCAAGCGAACCACGCCGCAAAACCAACCGGCGGGCTTGATGGCTATTTTAAAATTTCCGCGCGCGGCAGCAGCGTGCGCCAGGAGGTGGTGGCGGGGCTGACCACCTTCCTGGCGATGGTGTACTCGGTGATCGTGGTGCCGAGCATGCTGGGCAAAGCGGGCTTCCCGCCGGCGGCGGTGTTTGTCTCCACCTGCCTGGTGGCCGGTCTGGGCTCGCTGCTGATGGGGCTGTGGGCTAACCTGCCGATGGCGATCGGCTGTGCGATCTCGTTGACCGCCTTCACCGCCTTCAGCCTGGTGCTGGGCCAGCACATTAGCATTCCGGTGGCGCTGGGCGCGGTGTTCCTGATGGGCGTACTGTTTACCGTCATCTCGGTCACCGGTATCCGCGCCTGGATCCTGCGCAACCTGCCGATGGGCGTGGCGCACGGCACCGGCATCGGTATCGGTCTGTTCCTGCTGCTGATCGCCGCCAACGGCGTCGGCCTGGTGGTGAAGAATCCGCTGGATGGCCTGCCGGTGGCGCTCGGTGCGTTCACCTCCTTCCCGGTGGTAATGACGCTGGTTGGCCTGGCGGTGATCTTCGGCCTGGAAAAACTGCGCGTGCCCGGCGGCATTTTGCTGGTGATCATCGCCATTTCCATCATCGGCCTGATCTTCGACCCGGCGGTGAAATACCAGGGGCTGTTCGCCATGCCGAGCCTGGCGGACGCGGACGGCAAATCGTTGATCTTCAGCCTGGATATCATGGGCGCGTTGCAGCCGGTGGTGTTGCCGAGCGTGCTGGCGCTGGTGATGACCGCGGTGTTCGACGCCACCGGCACCATCCGCGCGGTAGCCGGCCAGGCCAACCTGCTGGATAAAGACGGCCAGATCATCAACGGCGGCAAGGCGCTGACCTCGGATTCCCTGAGCAGCATCTTCTCCGGCCTGGTGGGCGCCGCGCCCGCCGCGGTCTACATCGAATCCGCCGCCGGCACCGCCGCGGGCGGCAAGACCGGCCTGACCGCCACCGTGGTCGGCATCCTGTTCCTGCTGATCCTGTTCCTGTCGCCGCTGGCCTATCTGGTGCCGGTCTATGCCACCGCACCGGCGCTGATGTACGTCGGCCTGCTGATGCTGAGCAACGTCACCAAGCTGGACTTCAACGACTTCGTCGACGCGATGGCCGGCCTGCTGTGCGCGGTGTTCATCGTGCTGACCTGCAACATCGTTACCGGCATCATGCTGGGCTTCAGCTCACTGGTCATCGGCCGCATCTTCTCCGGCGAATGGCGCAAGCTGAACATCGGCACTGTGCTGATCGCCGTGGCGCTGGTGGCGTTCTACGCCGGCGGCTGGGCGATCTAAGCCCTCGGGTTTCCCTCGCCCGGCGGGCGAGGGAAGCTGTCACGGCAATTCCCTTCTTAAGATAAGTCTTCTTCTGCTCTGCACCGCGTTTTGAAAGGCACAACAAGCTTTAACGGCTGTAAAAAAAGTGATCTACTATCGGAACCAACGCAGGCCCTGAGCCGATGTCGTCTGAATCGTAGAGTCTAAGGAAAGCATGGAAATCTTTTTTACAATCCTCATTTTGATCCTGGTGGTCTCCCTGTCCGGGGTGGTGACGCGCATGTTGCCGTTCCAGGTGCCGCTGCCGCTGATGCAAATCGCCATCGGGGCCCTGTTGGCCTGGCCGCATTTCGGGCTGCACGTCGACTTTGATCCCGAACTGTTCCTGGTGCTGTTCATCCCGCCGCTGCTGTTCGCCGACGGCTGGAAAACGCCGACGCGCGAATTCCTGCACCACGGGCGTGAAATTCTCGGCCTGGCGCTGGTGCTGGTGCTGATCACCGTGGTCGGCGTCGGCTATCTGATCTACGCCATGGTGCCGGGCATTCCGCTGGTGGCAGCCTTCGCGCTGGCGGCGGTGCTGTCGCCGACCGATGCCGTGGCATTGTCCGGCATCGTCGGCAAAGGGCGCATTCCCAAGCCGATCATGGGCGTGCTTGAAGGCGAGGCGCTGATGAACGACGCGTCCGGCCTGGTGTCGCTCAAGTTCGCCATCGCGGTGGCGATGGGCACCATGGTGTTCACCGTGGGCGGCGCAACCCTCGAGTTCCTCAAAGTGGCGATCGGCGGCCTGCTGGCCGGCGTGGCGGTCACCTGGACCTACAGTAAATCGCTGCGGGTGATGAGCCGCTGGAGCGGCGACGATCCGGCGACCCAGATCGTGTTCCTGCTGCTGCTGCCGTTCGCTTCTTATCTGATCGCCGAACATATCGGCGTTTCCGGCATCCTGGCGGCGGTAGCGGCGGGGATGACCATCAGCCAATCCGGCGTGATCCGCAACGCGCCGTTGGCGATGCGCCTGCGCGCCAACAGCGTGTGGGCGATGCTGGAATTCGTGTTCAACGGCATGGTATTCATCATGTTGGGCCTGCAGCTGCCGGGCATTCTTGAGACCTCCATCCTGCAGGCGGAGCTGGATCCGACCATCCAGACCTGGTACCTGTTCGCCGACGTGGCCACCATCTACGCCGCGCTGCTGGTGCTGCGTTTCACCTGGCTGTGGGTAATGAAGAAGGCCAGCAACCGCTTTATGAAAAAGCGCCCGCTGCAGTTCGGCGACTACAGCACGCGTGAGCTGTGGGTGGCGTCGTTCGCCGGGGTGCGCGGGGCGATTACCCTGGCCGGTGTGCTGTCGATACCGCTGTTGCTGAGCGACGGCACCGCCTTCCCGGCGCGCTATCAGCTGGTGTTTATCGCCGCCGGGGTGATCCTGCTGTCGTTGATCGTCGGCGTGCTGGCGTTGCCGCTGCTGCTGCGCGGCGTGCAGGTGGCCGACAAGAGCGCCAGCAAGCAGGAAGAACGCATGGCGATCGCCATGGCGGCCGAAGTGGCGATCGAGAGCGTGAATAAAATGGAAGAGCGCCTGGTTGCCGATACCGAAGAGAACCTCGATCCGCAGGTGTTGAAAGAGGTCAGCTCGCGGGTGACGGGCATGCTGCGGCGGCGTATCGCCTCGAAAGACGACATCGAGAATGCGCTGGCGATGGAAAACCTCGAGCGGCGTTTCCGCCTGACGGCGCTGCGCGCCGAGCGCGGCGAGCTGTACCACCTGCGCGCCACGCAGAAAATCAGCAACGAGACGCTGCAAAAACTGCTGCACGATCTCGACTTGCTCGAAGCGCTGCTGATCGAACGAGAAGGGTAAGCTTCAGACGAGGAATTAACGTTTTTCCTCTCTATTTCTGTCCTGAAGGGCCGCCTGTGCGGCCCTTGTTTTTTGGCTACTTGAGCGGCGGCCAGTAGTCGCGGCAGCAGGCGATCCAGGCCTGCGCGCTGTGCGACAGGTAGCTGCCCTGGCGCCAGATCAGGCCGATTTTCCACTCCATGCGTGGTTCCAGCGGCAGCCAGACCAGGTTTTCCTTGTCCAGCCAGCGGCAGACCGGCTCCGGCAGCATGGCGATGCCCACGCCGGCCTGCACCATCGAGGCGAGAAAGTCCCATTGGCCGCTGCGCACCGCGATTTGCGGTTCAAAACCGGCCTGGCGAAACGCCTTCATCAGCATCTTGTACAGCGCAAAGTCTTCGTTATAAATCAGGATCGGGCTGTCGGCCAATTCGGCGATATTGATGCGGGTGCGGTTGAGCCACTGCGGCGTGCGCGGCGCCACCACGCACATCGGGTGGCCCAGCAGCGGCAGAAAGGTCAGCGGCTGTTCCGAATCGAAGGGCAGCACCGTCATCGCCAGATCCAGTTCGCCGGACATCACCGCCTGTTCGACCGACAGCCCGCCCAGCTCGGAAATTTTCAATTCGATGCCGGGATAGGTCTGGCGAAAGCGGCGGATCAGATCGGCGATCTGCCTGCCCACCATCGGCGGAATGCCCAGCCGCAGCACGCCTTTTTTCACCGAGCTGATGTCTTCCAGCTCCGCCTCCAACTGGCGGAATTCGTCGAGGATCGTCAGGCCGCGCTGATACACCGCCTGGCCGCTGTCGGTCAGGCGCAGCTTGCGGCCTTCGCGGATCAGCAGCGTGCATTCCAGCTCCTCTTCCAGATGCCGCAGCATCTTGCTGATGGTGGGCTGGGTGACGAACAGTTTTTCTGCGGCGCGGGTGAAGCTTTGCTGGCGCACCACTTCAACGAAGTAGCGCAGGGTGCGGACATCCACGTTAGGGTTCTCCTTGAGGGCGCTACCGGCGGGAAACTATTCCCGGCCGGCATGATGTCGATAATTTTAATTCATTTCAGGCGTGGTTTCCCGGCTGCGTATACTGTAGGCCGTCAATTTATTGTTTGAGGTCATCTTTCATGTCTCTGGCGTTACGCCGCGTTGCCCCCTCCCTGCTGACCCGTTTGCAGGTGCCGATTCAGGTGGCGTTGTATGCGGCGCTGTTCCTGATCGCCGATCGCCTGGTGCAACAATTTCACCTGCCGCTCCCCGCCAATATCGTCGGCATGCTGATGCTGCTGGCGCTGATCCTGCTGCGCATTCTGCCGCTGAGCTGGGTCAAGGCCGGCTCCCGCTGGCTGCTGGCGGAAATGCTGCTGTTCTTCGTGCCGGCGGTGGTGGCGGTGGTCAACTACGCCCAACTGCTGATGGTCGAGGGCTGGAAGATCTTTCTGGTGATCGCGGTCAGCACCATGCTGACGCTGGGCGCTACCGGGCTGGTGGTGGACAGGGTGTATCGGCTGGAGATTTGGCTGCAGCGGCGGAAGCAGCGCCATGAATGATTTTATCCTCAGCCTGGCCTGCTTTCTGGCGACGCTGGCGCTCTACTTCGCCAACAAGAAGCTGTACCGCCGCCGCCGCACGTTACTGCTGATGCCGCTGGTGCTGACGCCGATGATCCTGGTGCTGCTGCTGGTGGTCACCCACATCTCCTATCAGGACTATATCGGCGAAACCCACTGGCTGCTGTGGCTGCTGGGGCCGGCGACCATCGCCTTTGCGGTGCCGGTGTACGAGAATTTGCATATCATCCGCCGCCACTGGCTGTCGCTGACCGCCGGGGTAACGACGGCGGTGCTGGTGGCGGTGTACAGCTCGGTGTGGCTGGCGCGCCTGCTGACGCTACCGGAAGAGGTGCAGCGCAGCCTGGCGGTGCGTTCGATTACCACGCCGTTCGCGCTGGAGGCCGCCAAACAGATGGGCGGGCAGCCGGATCTGGTGGCGCTGTTCGTGGTGATCACCGGGGTGTTCGGCATGGCGGTGGGCGACATTCTGTTTCTGCGGCTGGCGGTGCGCAGCCGCCTGGCCAAGGGAGCCGGGTTTGGCGCCTCGTCACACGGCGCCGGCACCGCCCGCGCTTATGAACTGGGGCCGCAGGAGGGCGTGGTGTCGAGCCTGGTGATGATGTTGGCCGGCATTATCACGGTGGTGGCCGCGCCGCTGATCGGTCGGCTGATGTGGTAAGACCTCTCGGGGCGGGCTCTGCCGCCCCGTTTTACGTTGTCTGGCATTGGGAACGATGCCGTTGATTGACGCCCGAAAAAACGAAGAAATTTTTCAGCATAATTTTTCCCATCGTTATAACAAAAAACGATAGATGCGCCGCGAGCAAAATTGCCGTTCATTTTAAATGCCAATGAATTAATTAAATAATAAATTATTATCATAAAAACAATAAAGTATAACTTATTGATATGGAGAGGCTCTTATCGTAAGCATTGCTGCACATTAACTGCGGTGAATAATACAAAAGAATATGAGTTCCTCTCTAATTATCTCAGATTAATACAAGCGGAATACGCTCGTCATCCCTGAGTAATATCGGGGAAATAAAATGGTCATTTATTCCCTTTCGCACATTTCGCCAAAAAAAATATCCTCTCCTATACTTCACAGCTCAACAAATTGAGGCACAGGGGGAACCTCTGGATTAACCATTTCATCCTTTCTTAGTTGGGGGGAGACCCAACTTTTCTACGGTTTTTTTATTCTGACCTGAACTGTCGGACGGCCAGGCTTTGCCTAAATCCGGACGGTCCCTTTCATTAACGTAATGAAAACGTGCTAGAGAATATTATGAACAAACAAACTGATGTGAAGAGTGGGGAACTCCGTACGGGTGCTCAGGCCGCGGCGGAGAAAGTCGAACTGCATGAAATGACTATCGCCCAGCGTGAACTCTGGCTGGGGGAAAATATTTCCAAAGAGTTGTCGTTCAATATCTGGGGCTATGGGCAGGTTGACGGGCCTCTCGACGTTAAGCTGCTGCGGCAAGCCATCGATGCTATCGTCGAAGAAACGCCGGCTCTGCAAGCGCATTTTGTGGAAAAAGACGGTGAGCTTTATCAATACCGCGCGCCACGCACACATGAGCCGCTGTTCACACTCGATCTCAGTAAGGAACCCGATCCCCTGCAGGCGGCCAGACGCTGGATGGCGGCGGATGCGGCGCTGCCGCGCCGCGCTACGGGAGAGGAACCTTTTAGTTTTTATGTGATTACGCTCGCTCCGCAGCGCTATGTCCTCTATCGGCGTTTCCACCATATGATCACCGACGGCCGCAGTGCCGAGGAAGTGATGCGGCGCATCGCGGCTTACTATAACGCGCTGGCGTCCGGCGGCGTCATCCCTGAATTCGCCAACTGCAATTTCTCTCTGCTTTATGAAAACGACATCAAATACCGCGACTCCTCACGCTTTTCTTCCGATCAGGCTTTTTGGCGGGAATATACTGCCGCTGCGCCGCAGAGTTTGTCGCGTAGAGCCATATTGACCCCGGACGCCGCGATGAACCGCAACACGCAGCTGCTGGAAAAAGAGGCATTGGATCAGCTGCAGCAACAAGCTGACAATATCGGCGTACACCGCGCACATATATTGGCCGCCGCCGTAGCATTATGTTTCTACAGCCTGACTGGCAGTGAATATCTTAATTTCAGCATGCCGGTGACCGGAACGAGAGAACGAAACAGTATTGGTATGACCTCTAACGTTGTCCCTTTGATTATCAAGGTTGAACCCCAGCTGAGTCTGGCCGAATTTATCCAAAAGGTCGCGGCCGAAATAGCAAAAGTGGTTCGTCATCAATTATATCGTGGGGAGGACATTCGGCGTGACAATGGCGCGACGGATTCCGCCTGGTTTGGCCCTTCAATTAACATTGTTTCTTTCGACCACGGCGATCCTTTCTGGGGGTGCCGCACCCGTTGGTATTATGGCGGGAATATTCCGTCCGGCGATCTACAGATTATGCTGTATGAAGACCAGCAGGCGAATGAGCTGGACGTCACTTTTTCTGACGCCGATTATGCAAATTCATTAGGCGATCTGGATGTTTTGCAGCGCCGTTTCCAGTTTATTTTACGGGCGCTGAACGCATCAACGGCGGGGACGATCGAGGCGTTGGATCGGCAAGTGGCGGCGCTGGCGGATGCCGAGGCCGGCGGCAGCTTTTACACCAACCGTCGGCAACCGCCTGCCGGCGGCATCATTCGTTGGGATCGCCCGGCTGAGGCGCTGCAGCGCCTGGTGAGCTCGCTGAGCCATGGCGCGGGATGCGCGGCGAAGATGCTGCTGGCGGAGCGCGTGTTGGGCGTGACGGCGCTGCAGGCGATGAGCGATGAGCGGCAGGCCGAACCCGGTACCCTGCTGCACGTCGAGGCCGACGGCTGGGTGATTGCCGCGAACCCCGGCGTGGTGCGCGTCGGGCCGTTCTTGCGCGCCGACGGCTCGACTCAGCCAGGCGATGCGCTGGCGCAGGCCTGCGGCCTGTCTGTCGGCTCGGTCTTGCCGACGATTAACGCTGCCGAAGCCTCGCTGTTAGGCGCGGCGTATGGCGCCAGCGCCGATAGCGCCGCTTTTTGGCAACCGCGCCTGACGCGTTATTATCCGGCACCGTTCCCGCCGGGGCCTGGCCGCCAGGCGGATCTTCCCGCACGCTGGCAGGCGACGGCCTGGCAGCGCCTGGAAAAAATTGCCGGCGAGCAGGTGCTGGCGGCAGCAACCCTTTATCTGGCGCGCATGTGCAATGAAACCGATTTTCAGCTGGGGTGGATCACCCCGGACGATCGGAATTGGGGGCGTTGGGCTCACCTGAGCGCGCGCGTGCTGCCGCTGCAGGTCTCTGTTGATCACACCGGCAATTTCCAGCAGGCGTTGGCCGCGCTGGAACAGGAATATAGCCAGCTGCGCGCTCATGCCGATTATCATCCCGCGTTGCTGACGCGCGATGCGGACCTGCGAGCGTCTCAGACTTGGCCGACGGCGGTATCGATCGTCAGTCGGCGCTCGGCGCAGGGGTTGCAGCCTGAAGACGAGGGGGTTGCCGCCATCATGGCTTCCGGCTCGCGCGCGGTATTGCAAATCTGCAAGACTGACGGCGCTTTCCGTTGGGTCTACGACGCCGCCTCCGTGGCTGACGAGCAGATGTTGCGGGCGACGCAACATCTGCTGATGCTGCTCAACGACGCGGTGAGGGCGGGTTCTCATCGTCGCACCGTCGGCGAACTCAGTCTGGTTTCCGAGGAAGAACGCGCGCAGTTGCTGCAGGGCCTCAACCACACCGTCGCTTCACATTCGCCGACGGCCTGTCTGCACCGGTTGTTCGAAGCACAGGTCAAACGGACGCCGGAGGCGATCGCGGTGACGTATGGCGATGACAGCCTGACCTACGCGGAATTGAATACCCAGGCGAACCGCTGGGCCCATCGGCTGGTACAGCTTGGCGTGCAGCCGGACAGCCTGGTGGCGCTGTGTGCCGGGCGCGGGCTGCCGATGCTGGTCGGGCTGCTGGGGATCCTCAAAGCCGGCGGCGCCTATGTGCCGCTGGATCCCGCCTATAGCGGCGAGCGGCTACAGTACATCCTGGCGGATTCAGCGCCGGTGCTGCTGCTGGCGGATGAGCTCGGCCGACAAGCGCTGGGTGGCTGCGAGGTGCCGGTGCTGGCGCTGGAGCAGCCACTGACGGGGGAAAGCGACGATCTGCAGGACGTCGGGGTGCGCCCGGCGCACCTGGCGTATGTGATTTATACCTCCGGCTCGACCGGCAAACCCAAAGGGGTGATGGTGGAGCACCGGCAGGTCGCGCGGTTGTTCAGCGCGACGAACGCCTGGTTCAACTTCAGCGCCGCCGACAGGTGGTGCCTGTTCCACTCATTCGCCTTCGACTTCTCGGTCTGGGAGATCTGGGGCGCCTGGCTGTATGGCGGCCAGCTGTTCATCGTACCGCAGGCGATCGCCCGCTCGGCGCCGGATTTTTATCATTTCGTCTGCCGCAGCGGCATCACGGTATTGAACCAGACGCCGAGCGCCTTCAAAGCCTTTATCCAGGCTCAGGCGCACAGCGAAGCGCGCCAGCAGCTACGCGAGATCGTGTTTGGTGGCGAAATGCTGAAGCCTTGCGATCTTGCGCCGTGGTTTGCTCGTCCAGAGAACCGGCAGACACGGTTGATCAACATGTACGGTATCACCGAGACCACGGTGCATGTGACTTATCGGCCGCTGTCGGCGCAGGATACGGCGATCACCACCAGTCCGATCGGCAGCCGCATCCCGGATTTGCGCTTGTATCTGCTGGGTGCCGACGGCGAACCGGTGCCGATGGGGGCGATCGGCGAACTGTACGTCGGCGGCGAAGGGGTGGCGCGGGGTTACCTGAACCGGCCCGAATTGACGGCGGAACGTTTTCTCGATGATCCTTTCAACCGGGCGCCGGGTGCGCGCATGTATCGTACCGGCGATCTGGCGCGCTATCTGCCGGGTGGCGATATCGAATACCTGGGGCGCAATGACCAGCAGGTAAAAATCCGCGGTTTCCGCATCGAATGCGGCGAGGTGGAGGCTCAGCTGAGTACCGATCCGCGCGTGCGCAGCGTAGCCGTGGACGCGATTGACGATGGCGACGGGGGCAAGCGACTGGTGGCGTGGGTGGTTCCGGCACCGGAAGCCGAACGCGCTACGCTGGCGACCGGGCTGCGTCAGCATCTGCAGGCGCGGCTGCCGGATTATATGGTGCCGGTGGCTTACGTTTGGCTGGAGGCGTTGCCGCTGACCGGCAACGGCAAATTGGACAAGCGGGCTCTGCCGGTGCCGCAGGTCGACGCCTATGTGCGTGAAGCCTATGCGCCGCCGCAGGGCGAGGCGGAAAACCTGCTGGCGGCTATCTGGCGCGAGCTGCTGGGCGTAGAGCGCGTCGGTCGCTATGACCACTTCTTCGAACTGGGCGGGCATTCGCTGATGGCGGTGCGCCTGGCTAACCGCGTGCAACAGGCCGGATGGCAGTTACCGTTGCAGGCGCTGTTCGCCAGCCCGGTACTGCACGTGCTGGCGCAGACGCTGGAGGTTGCGCCGGCTCAGGAACCGCTGCCGATACTGCCGGTGGCGCGCGACGGCGAATTGCCCCTGTCGTTCGCCCAGCAACGCCTGTGGTTCCTGACCCAGTTGGAGGGGATGAGCGAAACCTACCATATCCCCCTGGCGCTGCGGCTGCATGGCCGGTTGGACCGACAGGCGCTGCAACATAGTCTGGATGCGCTCTATGCGCGTCACGAATCGCTGCGTAGCCGGTTCATCACCCGGGAAGATCGGCCACAGGTGCAGATTTTGCCGGCAAACGGGCTGCCGCTTGCGTTCCACGATCTGCGACGTCATCCCGCGCAAGCCGACACGCTGTGCCGTCAGGCGGCCACTCAACCGTTTGATTTGACGCAGGGGCCGCTGGTGCGCGCCGCGCTGATCCGCCTGGCGGATGAGGAGCACCTGTTCCTGCTCACCTGTCATCACATCATTTCCGACGGTTGGTCGACCGGCATTCTGCTGCGTGAACTGGGGGCGCTGTACGGCGCTTTGCGTCGCGGCGATGCCGATCCGCTGCCGCCGCTGACGCTGCAATACCCGGATTATGCCGCCTGGCAGCGTCGCTATCTGACGCCGGAGCGGTTGGCGGCGCAGGCGCAATACTGGCGCGAAACGCTGAGCGATGCGCCGGCGCTGCTGACGCTGCCGACTGACCGGCCGCGTCCGACGGTGCAGTCTTTCAGCGGCGGGGAGGTGCCGATCGCGATCGACGCCGAGTTGACGCAGGCGCTGCGGCAGTTCAGCCGGCAGCATGGCGGCACGCTGTTCATGACGGTGCTGGCGGCCTGGAGCCTGGTGCTGGCGCGCATGGCCGGGCAGCAGGAGCTGGTGATCGGCACGCCGGAGGCCAACCGTGGCCGGCTGGAAACCGAATCGCTGGTTGGCTTCTTCGTCAGCACGCTGGCCCTGCGCATCGATCTTCGCGACGATCCGGATCTGCCGACGCTGATCGCGCGGATCCGCCACACGGTGCTGACGGCGCAGGAAAATCGCGATCTGCCGTTCGAGCAGGTGGTGGAGCTGGTCAATCCGCCGCGCCACTTGGGCTATACCCCGCTGTTCCAGGTGATGCTGGCCTGGCAGGACGGCTCGGTGCGCGATATTCCGCTGCCTGGGCTGCAGGCCGAGCTGGCCGGGCTGGAATACAGCGCGGCGAAGTTTGATCTGACGCTCGATCTGGCCGATACCGGCGAAGGCATCAGCGGTACGCTGAACTTCGCCACGGCATTGTTCGATCGCGCCACCGCCGAACGCTACGGCGTTTACCTGGTACAGGCGCTGCGGGCGATGACGTTGAATAGCCCACGGTCAGTATCCCATATCGACTTGTTGCCGCCCGCCGAACGGGAGCATCTGCTGCATGGCTGGAACCGCACCGAGCGTGACTACCCGCTGGATCAGACGCTGGCGGCGCTGTTCGAGCAGCAGGTGCGCCGCACGCCGGACGCCACCGCGCTGGTGAGCGGCGCGGA
>NZ_JBJNLG010000026.1:0-90481 GCF_052169175.1 Serratia sp. CY31944 | reverse complement strand
CGCTTTCCTTATTTCACTGACGGCCACATTGAGGCTGATCGATGAGCCTGAAAAACCATACTCTTCCCATACCTTTTTTATCAATACCTCATAAAATCATCGAAATCATTGCAAAAAAGCTCCGTTATAGACTTTTTTATAAAACCTCTGTTGCCAAACCATGCGTCTTCAATCGCTTTTGGCGGTCTCTGATAAGGGATTTTATGCTTGGTTAAGAATTCAATAACGAGCTCATCAAAAGAAAAACCTGCCTTTATTTTTGGATATATATATTTGAAGGCATGATTTTTTATTTTTAACTCAGCCTTGTCTTTATTTTTAATTTTTTTGACGTTGACAAAGTCGCGTATGGCATTGTTTAGCAAATGGCACAGTGAAGAGTCTTGGTCATACCAAAAGAATATCTGCTTATCTTTGTTTGTTTTTTTCCATATGTCGATATAATGCGTATTTACTTCATTTAAGTCACCAATCCATACAAAATGCAGGATATTTGGAACGGATAACCTTTCTACCTTTGATAAATCAATACCCAATGCCTGATGGCTCATTTAAATCACCACGAAAACTATAGTATGGAAAACTTGAATGATTCAATGCTGGATTATGGCTTAGCTAAAAAAATAGACGATCGCCATCACAATAACACAAATAGAACAGAGCAATAAATCACCGGAAAAATTTTTCAATGAATCCAAATAGTCATTGCTGTTCTTATTTAATTTGTTAATGGCATCGCTTTCGTTATCAGCCTCTACTTCGACATGATGCTTTCTGAAGCCCTTCAGCTTCATATCCTTAATAATTTCGCGTGTAACCACGTCCTTTCTTAGCACTTTTGATTCATCACTCTTTATAAAAACAACATATCTATTCATCATATACCCCATAAAAGCACAGAATTTTACTTCTGTGCTGGGATTGCATCGGTTAATTAGCGTTTGGTTCCGAATTCTCTGGCTTCTCTCGGCCCAGTGCCATTGCCGCCGTACCCATTTCTTGCAGAACCGCCATTCCCCCAGAAACCACCGGCACCGGAACCACTGCCATAAGGGCTGTTTTTTGACAGGAATGACTGAAGCCCGCGGTCACCGCCGTTATTTCCGCCGCGACTTGAAGAACCGGAGCCTCCGTTATCAGACGATCTTTTTCCACTCCCATCTCGATCCTGCCATCCACCCGACACCGCATCGAGTTGACTGCTTAAAATTTCCTTCATCAATATTCTCCTATGGATTCACTGGGGTTACCCTGTTTAAAAAGGGTTGTAGTTGCAAAAGTAAAATACACTAATAACAATCCATAACTACTCTGTATTTCATAAACAAACCAATAAGCAAAGTGTATTTTAAATATCGAGAACCATCATATTAGAATAAAACCCAGAATAATATACCGAACCTGATTACACGTAGATGCTATCGATTCAATTAATTGAACGCCAAATAATCTCAACGCCCAAGATTAATAACCCAATAAAGAAAAGGCGACGAAAAATCAGCGGGCTGCTGTGACGACGCGCGATCCCGCCCAGCCACATGCCGGCCAACGCCGGCAGCAGCGCCAACAGCGAAACGCCGAGCAGCGCGCCGGGCAGCGCCTGATGCCAGGCTAATCCGGCGGCCAGCGCCAGCGTCGAGACGGTGAACGACAGCCCCAGCGCCTGCACCAGATCGTCACGTGCCAGACCCAATGCGTTCAAATAAGGCACCGCCGGTATGACGAACACGCCGGTGGCGCCGGTCAGCACGCCGGTCAACAGGCCGCACAGCGGCCCCAGCCAAGGCTCCGCCGCAGCGGAAACGCGCCAGTCGAAACGGGTAAAACCCAACAGCGCATAGCCGGTCAGGCAAATGCCCAGCGCCAGCGGCGCCAGGCGGCCGTCGATGGCGGTGAGCGTGCCGGCGCTCAGCAAGGTGCCCAGCGTGACGCACAGCATCATCGGCCAGAGCCGACGGCACAGCGCCCCCAACCGCGGCCCGCACAGCAGTTGCCACAGGTTGGTGATCAATGAGGGCAACAGCAGCAGCGCGGCGGCCTGCCCCGGCGGCATCATCAGGCTGAGCAGCCCCATCGACACCGTCGGTAATCCCAAACCGATCGCCCCTTTGACCGTGCCGGCCAGCGTAAAAACGCCCGTCAGGGCGACAATTTCGAGTAACGTCAGCGACATGCGTCTATCCTTATGGCGAATCAACGGCCCGATTGTGGCCGGCGCCGCGCCACGGCACAATGCGGCAATGGCAGAGCCTGCCTGCGGCAAAGACAGAGGAAGAACGCATGCATTTTGACTTTATCGATCTGCGGCTGTTGGCGGCGGTGCTCGAGACCGGCAGCATCACCGCCGGCGCCGAGCGCGTCGGGCTGTCGCTGGCCGCCGCCAGCGCACGCATGCGCGGGCTGGAGCAACAGGCCGGCGTGGCGCTGCTGACGCGCAATCCGCGCGGCGTCCAGGCGACGCCCGCCGGTGAACGCCTGTTGCAACACGCGCGCGTGCTGCTGCAGCAGCGCGACCGGCTGCGTGGCGACATGGCCGAGTTCGCACCGGGCCAGCGCAGCCAGCTGCGCATCGTCGCCAATACCGTCGCCGCCGACGCTTTTCTGCCGGAACTGCTGGCGGATTTTCTGGTGCTGCACCCGTACACCGACATCGCGCTGGAGGAGCTGCCCAGCCCGGCCATCGCGCAGGCGATCGCCGAACGGGCGGCGGATATCGGCATCGTGGCGGATCATGCCGATCTGCGCGGGCTGGCAAGCTACCCCTTCCGGCAGGATCGTCTGGTGCTGGCGCTGCCGCCGGGGCATGCGCTCAGCGGCCGCCGCCAGCTCAGCTTTGCGGACGCCCTGCCTTTCGACTTTATCGGCCTGCCGGAACAGAGCGCGCTGCAACAGCATTTGGAGCAGCTGGCGATACGCAGCGGCGGCCCGATGCGGCTGCGGGCGCGCGCCGCCAATTTCGACGCCATCTGCCGCATGGTGCTGCGCGGCGCCGGGCTGGCGGTGGTGCCGGAAGAGAGCGCCCGGCGGCTGCCCGAGATCCTGCGCAACGCCCTGCCGCTGACGGACGACTGGGCGATCCGGCGTCTGTCGATCGTGGTGCGCGAACGGGCGCAGCTGCCATTGCCGGCGCAGCGGCTGGTGGCATTTCTGCGCCAGGAGGAGGACGGTATTACAGGTGCTCGTTGAACCAGGCGATCTGACGGCCGATGATGCCGGCAAAATGCGGGCCGGCGTACATGTCGTAGTGCTTCGCATTCTGCTCGACGTGCAGCGCCTTTTTCGCGCTGCCTACCGCCTCATACAGCGCGATGCCCTGCTCCGGCGGATTGACGGTATCGTCGCCCGCCACCACCACCAGCACCGGGCATGTGACGCGCGCCGCATTGTCGCGCGGCTGATAGCGCAGCGTTTCGCGCACGGTCAGGAACGGGATCTTGATGTCCATCGCCGGGTAGCGCGCCTTGTTCTCCTCGAAGAACGCTTTCGACTCGTCATCGCTCAACACCCGGGTGACGGCGACAAACATCTCTTTGCCGGTGGCCTGTTTCTTCTCCGCCATTTTGTCCAGCGTGGCGATGAACGCCTGTTTTTCGTCGGCGGCCATTTTCCCCGTCACGATGGTTTCCCCGTCGGCGAAGGCCAGCTGGCTAACGATGCACTTGATGGCCGGATCGGCCGCGGCAGCGCCGAACACGTGGCAACCGCCAAACGATGTGCCCCACAGGCCGATGCGCTCACTGTCGATCTGCGGCTGCGTTTGCACCCAACGGCTCACCGCCAGAATGTCCTCAATCTGCAGCGCCGGCACCAGCCGCCCGCGTTCACCCTCGCTGGCGCCGAAGCCGCGATAGTCAAACGTCACCGCCGCAAAACCGGCGTTGACGAAGGCCTCGGCAAAGGCCGGCAGCAACAGCTCCTGAATGCCGCAGAAGCCGTGACACAGAATAATCGCCGGAACCTTGGCCTGATTCTCAGGTAAACGAACTGTTACGGCCAGGCCGCTTTCCATTTTATGCGTGGTTAATGCCATGTTAACTTCCTGTTTTTTATAGGTAAGGTAAAAATCAGGCTAACATTAATCACCAAATGAGCGCCGCCAGTCAATAACCCAATGTAACAATTTACAATGTTAATGATTCCCCGGCTCCGCGCGCAGCCGCGCCACCTGCGCCTCCACGTCGCGCCAGGCCGGTTTGTCGCCGGCATAGCGTTGGCGCAAATAATTCACCAGCGCCGTCACCTGCCGATCGGAAAAGCTGTCCTTAAAGCCCGGCATAAAGCCCAATTCGGCGGTAGCCGGTTTGGGGATCCCTTGCAGGATCACCTTGATCAGGTTATCGGGGCGATCGCTGAAGATATTGGTGTTATTGGCCAGATCGGGACTGACGCCGAACAGCTGCGGCCCGCCGGCGGCGGCGCTGTGGCAGGCCTGGCAAGCGCCCTGAAATAACCGCTCGCCGGCCAGTTGCCCCGCCGCCGGCAAGGCGCGGGCCGCCAACTGCGCCTGCGGTTCCACATTCAGCGTCGCCTTGGTGCTCAGCGACATCACATAGTTGGCCATCGCCCGCAGATCGCTCTGCGGCAACGTCGCCAGTTCGCTGACCACCGGCCCCATCGGCCCGGCCGCCACGCCGTGCTCGGCGGAATGCCCGCTGCGGAAGTACTGAAACAGCTGTTCCTCGGTCCAGGGCTTGTCCGCATTGGCCAATTGATTCAGCGCCGGCGCTTCCCACCCGTCCACCATTCCCCCCGCCAGGAAAGCCGCGCCGCCCTTTTCCGCCCCCAGCAGATTGCGCGGCGAATGGCAGGCGGCGCAGTGGCCGAGCCCGTTGACCAGATAGGCGCCGCGGTTCCACTGCGCGCTTTGTTGCGGATCGGGTTGATATTCCCCCTGGCGCAGGAACAGCGCGTTCCATCCGGCCATCAGCGGCCGCAGGTTAAACGGGAAGCGCATCTGATTGGCCGGATTGCTCTGGCGCACCGCCGGTTGCGACATCAGATAAGCGTACAGCGCCTGCATGTCGCCGTCGATCATTTTGCTGAAGGCGGTGTAAGGAAATGCCGGATACAGATGGCGGCCGTCGCGGGCGATGCCCTGGCGCATCGCCCGATCGAACGCGGTAAACGACCAGTTGCCGATGCCGGTTGCCACGTCCGGGGTAATGTTGGTGCTGTAGAGCGTGCCGAACGGCGTCGCCATCGCCAGCCCGCCGGCGTTGGTCGCCCCTTCCGACGCGGTATGGCAAACCGCGCAGTCTCCGGCGGCGGCCAACTGGCGGCCGCGCTCCAGCGTGGCCGCCGACCAGGTGCCGGCGCCTGGCGTCGCCACCGGCGCGATCTCCGCCCGCCACGGCAAGGCGCTGCCGGCGATGCCCAGCACCGCGCCGAACAGCCCCGCCGCACCGCCGAACCACCATTTGCCGCGCTTCTTTTTCTTGGGCGGCGCGGCCTGCCGCTCGGCGTCCGGCCCGTTCAGCGCCTCGCGCAATTTATCCGAGGTGATCGGCAGCTCGCGAAAACGAATGCCGGTGGCGTCGAATACCGCGTTGGCGATGGCCGCCGCGCTGGGCACCGACGCCGATTCCCCGGCGCCCAGCGGCGGATCGTAAGGGCGCGGCATCATCACCACGTCCACTTCCGGCACCTCCGGGAAGGTCAGGATCGGGTAAGCTCCCCATTCTTTGGCGGAGACCGTCGATTCCTCAAAGGTCACGCGCTCTTTCAATACCCGGCTGGTCGATTGCAACACGTTGCCGTGAATTTGGTGGCGCACGCCGTCCGGGTTGACCATCATGCCCGCGTCGTGGCCGACCACGATACGCGTCACCGCCACTTCGCCGCTGGCTTTGTCGATCGCCACGTCGGCCACCCAGGCGGCCCAGGCCGCGCCAAAGCCGGGAAACTTGCTGTGGATGTAACGGGCGTAGGCAAAGCCGCGCCCGCGCAGCACGCCGTCTTCCGCCGGGGTCTGCATCGGTTCGGTATGCGGCGTCCAGCCGGCGCGTTCTGCCGTGCTGCGCATCAGTTCACTGGCGCGTTCATCATCGATATAGCGCAGCCGATATTCCAGCGGATCGACGCCGGCGGCGTGGGCCAGCTCATCGATATAAGACTCGTGGGCGAAGGTGTTCGGCAAGGCGGAAACGCCGCGCATCCAGGAGGCGCGCACGATCGGCGCCATGTCCTCGATGCTGACGCGCAGCGCCGGATATTCGTAAGGCGGTACCGAGGTGCGGTCGCCCATTTCATAGGCCACCGGCAGCGGTTCAACCCGGCCGGTCAGCAGCAGCGCCAGCGTCGGCGCGCCGTTTGAAGGATAATAGGTGCGAAAATCGTAGGCGACCGGATGCCCGGCGGCGTCCAGCCCGCCGTCCACCTCCATCAGCTGCGCGGTGCCCTTCGGTTCCCACACATGCTCTTGCTCGCGGGTCAGCTGCACCCGCACCGGCCTGCCCACCGCGCGCGACAGCAGCGCCGCGTCGGCGCAGACGTCATCGGCGCAATTGCGGCCATAGCAACCGGCCGCCTCCATGCGAACGATCTCGATCTGCGCTTCCGGGTATTCCAGCAGCCAGGCCAGATCGGCGCGCAGCAGGTGCGGGTTCTGGCTGCCCGACCAGACCTGCAGGCGCTCCGGCCGGTAGTCCGCCAGCGCGCAGGAAGGGCCAATCGAGGCATGCAGCTGATACGGCCACAGGTAGCTGCGGGTGAAACGCCTGTCGGCCGTCGCCAGCGCCGCGTCCACATCGCCGGTATCGTGCACCACCCGGGTCGAGTGCGGGTTGTCGCGCAGCGCCTGCGCCACGTCGGTCATCTGCGGCAAATTGCGCCGCCAGTCTTTCCAACTGACCTGCAGCGCCTGCGCCGCCTTGATCGCCTGCTCTTCGCGCTCGGCGACAATGCCGATGAAATCGCCGATCACCACCAGTTTGACGATGCCGGGAATATGCGCGATCGAGGTTTCATCCACCGCCAGCAGGCTGGTGCCGACGAATTCGCCGCTGTCGTACCCGGCATAGGGCGGCCGCACCACCCGGCCGTGCAGCATATTCGGCAGGCGCATATCGTGTACGTAGGTGGTTTCGCCGATCGCCTTGGCCGGAATATCGACGCGCGCGGCGCTGGTGCCCACCAGGCGATATTCCGCCTGCGGTTTCAGCGGCGCGTCGCCGGAAATCGACAGCTCGACATGACCGCCGGCCACCAGCTCGGCGTAGCTGAGCGCCTGCCCCTGCGGGCTGCGGATCACGCCCTCCTCCAGCGTCAGCTGTTCCACCGGCGCATCGAAGCGCTGCGCCGCCTGGCGCAACAGCCAACGGCGCGCTTCGGCGGCGGCGTTGCGCAGCGGCACGGCGGAGATCTGCAGCGTGGCGCTGGCGATGGTGGCGCCCTGATTCGGCGCGCGCTCGGTATCGCCCAACACCATGCGCACCTGATCCATGCGCAGGTACAGCTCTTCGGCGACGATCTGGCCGAGCGCGGTGCGCACGCCGGTGCCGAGATCGACATGGCCGTTAAAGGCATAGATTTCGCCGCTGTCGCACAGGGCGATAAACAGCCCCTGCTCCCTGGGCTTCAGCACCGGCGTTTGCCCTTTGGGCACCGGCCCCGAAGGCGGTTGTACGCTGTCGACGATCAGCAGCACGCCGTCGCGCTGCAGCAATTCGGCCTGGCTCGGCGATGAGGGACGGGAATCAGTCATAAGCGTGGGCGCCCTCATCGCGGCAGAGAATGATGGCGCGCTGAACCGCACGCAGGATCTCGAGATGGGTGCCGCAGCGGCACAGGTTGCCGGACAGCGCCTGACGGATCTCCGCCTCGCTCGGAGCGGGATTGCGATCCAACAGGGCTTTGGTGGTCATGATCATGCCGTTGAGACAGTAGCCGCATTGCGCCGCCTGCTCTTCGATAAAGGCACGCTGCACCGGATGCAGGCGCTGGCGATCGCCAAGGCCTTCCAGGGTCACGATCGCCCGGCCGGACACGCCGAGCGCCGGGATCACGCAGGAGCGCGCCGCCACGCCGTCGATCAACACGGTACAGGCGCCGCATTCGCCCAGGCCGCAGCCGTATTTCGGGCCGTTGAGCGCCAGATCGTTGCGCAGTACCAGCAAGAGCGGCGTATCCGCCATCACCTGCGCATGAAGCTGTTCGCCGTTCACCGACAGCATCAGCGGATGCTCCGTCAGCGTGGTTTTCGCGCCTTCCCTGGGCGATTGCACTTCAGATATCGCCATTGTTCGCGTCTCCGCCTGCACTTGATGGTCTTATGGGCTGGCCTCTCGCCACCGACCACCAGGCAACCGACGTTGCGCGGGCGAATCAGCCGGTGGGCGGATCTTCCAGCATTTTATTCAGCAGGAATATCAGCGCTATCCGTTCGGCCGGGTTGAGCGTGCCGAACGTCAGCTCTGTGATTTTCGCCGCCTGCGGCACCGTTTCCGTCAGCAGCACGGCGCCGGCGTCGGTCAGGCCGACCACCACCTTGCGCCGATCCACCGGATCCGGCGTCACCGTGATCAGATCGCGCGCCTTCAGCCGCTCGACGATGCCGCGTATGGTGGCCTGATCCACCGCCGTCACCTGTACCAGCTCGGTCAGCGAGCTCGGCCCCATATCGCGCACCGCGCACAGGGTGATGAACTGCACCGCCGTCAGCTGCGAATCGCCGACGTTTTGCTGAAAAATCGCCAGGTGGCGCTGATAAACCTTGCGCAGCAGGTGCCCGACTTGCTCGGTAAAATGATAATTTTCGGGTTGGCCGCTCACGGCTGACGGGTATTCGGGGGGCGTCATTGCGTTACTCTCACCATCTATGGAATTCACGAGAATAGTACAAACCCCCGCCGTTGGCAGCAACGATTAAGCCCGACGCACGCGCGAGGCCTCCGGCGCCACCACTTCCCCATCCGCCACCACCGTTTGCCCGTCGAGGCGGATGTCGCAGCGGCGCAGCGCGATGTCCATATGGCAAGGCGTTTTGCGCGTGCCGCCCACTTCGGTGTTCGGCCCGGTGGAGAACAGGAAGTTGCCGTAGAACGCGCGCGCGTCCATGCACATGCCGTCGTTCTTGTCGTGCAGGCCCATCGCCGTCCACTGGGCGCGCGGCTGCAGGCCCCAGCCGATATGCGAGATGCCGTACACCTCCGGATCGTCGAAGTATTTCATGTATTCGCGCAGGTATTCCGCCTCGAAGCCGCCGTGAATGCGGGTGACGAAGCCTTGTTCGATCTCCAGCGTGATGCGTTCGCGCGCGTAGCTTTTAAACGGCAGCAAGATATCGCCGACCTCCAGCACCAGCACCCCTTCCGCCTGCTCCTCATTCGGCCAGGTGAACAGGAAACCGCTCGGCCAGTGATCCCAGCGCCCCGGTTCATCGGCATAGCCGTACTCGGTCACCGTCGGGTATTGCCCGAGCGGCGCGCGGAAATCGCTGCCGGCGGCGGAGGTCACCTGCATCAGCTTCGCCTGCTCCAGCACGGCGGCGGCAGCCAGCACCCGCGCCTTGTCCTCCGCGTTAGGCAACATGCGCGCCAGCACCTCCGGCGGCTCCACCGCCAGCAGGATGCGGGTGCCGGTTTTCAGGATCTGCTCCTGCTCCGGCGAATGCAGCAGCATCATGGTATCGACGATCAGGTCGGCGGCCTCCAGCGCACGCTGCGCCGCCAGGTTGCCGGTCAGCGCGGTATCGCCGCAATAGGCGGTCATGTCGTTGCCCATCGCCCGCGGATGGTTGAACGCCGGCAGCTCGACGGCATACACCCTGGCGCCCAGCCGCAGCGCCGCGTCGGTCGCGGCGCGCACCGTGCGCGCATCGGAATAATGGCTTTTCAAAATCGCCACGCTCTGCGAAGCATCGACCTTCGACAGCGTAAGCACCTGCTCGAACAGCTGTACCAACTGGGTTTCATTGACCGCCATGGCCTGTCTCCTGTCTCGTCAAGGGTGTCCGACGCCCGCAAGGCGGCGGTGATTTTTCAAACAATTTAAAGCGAACACGCTCATTTTTATCTAAGTCAAAAAATCAAAGGAAAGCAAGCTGCGAATATCCACCATAAGAAAGTCCTATTTCATCCCTTGTCAATCCTGTGATTAACATGAGTTTAACAGTAAAGCGCTGTCAATTAGCGTGAGCAAGATCTGATTTAACACTTTTGCAACTTTGCGTTATCTAGTGCATACACTATAAATCGATCGTCCAGCCATGCGTTGGACCTACGCTGAAAAAAGCCAACAGACAGGGGAAACATGATGAGCAAACAACCACGCATCGCCGTCGTCGGCGCCGGGCTGGGGGGCGCCGCCGCCGCCGGGCTGCTGCAAAAAGCCGGCTTTACCGTCGATCTGTATGAACAGAGCCCGGCGTTCTCGCGCCTTGGCGCCGGCATTCACATGGGGCCGAACGTCCTGAAGATTTTCCGCCGGCTCGGTATTGAGCAGCGGCTGGAGCAGATGGCGTCTCATCCCGATTTTTGGTTCAGCCGCGATGCCGAAAGCGGCGACTACCTGTCGCGCATCGAACTGGGCGGCTTTGCCCGCCGGGAGTACGGCGCCGCCTATGTGACGGTGCACCGCGGCGATTTGCAGGCGTTGCAGCTCTCCGCGCTGCAGCCCGGCACCCTGCACTTCGGCAAATGCCTGAGCAAGATTGAA
This sequence comes from Serratia sp. CY31944, assembly GCF_052169175.1. NCBI lineage: Bacteria > Pseudomonadati > Pseudomonadota > Gammaproteobacteria > Enterobacterales > Yersiniaceae > Serratia > Serratia sp. CY31944. Next base: position 79,828 of record NZ_JBJNLG010000026.1, on the reverse strand, counting down.
GATCGCGGTGACGAGGTGGTGCTGAACTTCATCGACGGCACCTCGGCCCATGCCGACATCGTGATCGGCGCCGACGGCATCAATTCGCGCATCCGCGAACATCTGCTGGGCGCCGAAGCGCCGACCTACAGCGGCTGGGTGGCCCACCGCGCGCTGATCCGCGGCGAGAAGCTGGCGAAATACAACCTGACGTTCGAAGACTGCGTGAAGTGGTGGTCGGCGGACCGCCATCTGATGGTCTACTACACCACCCAACGGCGCGACGAGTATTACTACGTCAGCGGCGTGCCGCACCCGGCCTGGGATTTCCAGGGCAGCTTCATCGACAGCAGCCGCGAAGAGATGTTCGAGACCTTCGCCGGCTACCACCCGATCGTGCAGGCGCTGATCGAATCCAGCGAGCAGGTCACCAAATGGCCATTGCTGAACCGCAAACCGCTGCCGCTGTGGAGCGAGGGCCGCCTGGTGCTGCTCGGTGACGCCTGCCACCCGATGAAACCGCACATGGCGCAGGGCGCGGCAATGGCGATCGAAGACGCCGCCATGCTGACCCGCTGCCTGCAGGAAACCGGCCTCGGCGACTACCGCACCGCCTTCCAGCTGTATGAAGCCAACCGCAAGGAGCGCGCATCCAGGGTGCAGGCGGTGTCCAACGCCAACACCTTCCTGCGCACCCAGGAAGATCCGGCCTGGGTCTACGGCTATGACCTGTACGCGCAAGCGCTGAAATCGGAGAACGCCGCATGAGCACCTTCCTCTACGGCGCCCACGTTCACGCCAACGGCATTCGCCAACACTATCTGCGCTACGGCGGCCACGGCCCGGCGCTGATCCTGATCCCCGGTATCACCAGCCCGGCGATCACCTGGGGCTTCGTCGCCGAGCGGCTGGGGGAAAAATACGACGTCTACGTGCTCGACGTGCGCGGCCGCGGTCTGTCGTCCAGCGGCCCGGAACTGGCTTATGACGCGGAGACCTGCGCGCAGGACGTCAACGCCTTCGCCGCCGCGCTGAGCCTGGACAGTTACGCCCTGCTCGGCCATTCGATGGGCGCCCGCTTCGCCCTGCGCGCCGCCGTTTTGCAGCCCGCCGGCGTGCGGCGGCTGGTGCTGGTCGATCCGCCGGTTTCCGGCCCCGGCCGCCGCGCCTATCCCGGCCAATGGCCGTGGTACGCCGACTCGATCCGGCAGTCGCTGCCGGGCATGAGCGCCGAGCAGATGCGCGCCTTCTGCCCGACCTGGAGCGAAGAGCAGCGCCGGCTGCGCGCCGAGTGGCTGCACACCTGCTACGAGCCGGCGATCCAACGCGCCTACGACGATTTTCATCAGGTTGACAGCCACCGCAACTACCCGCTGCTGACCATGCCGACGCTGCTGATGGCCGCAGGCAAAGGCGGCGTCATTCAGCCCGAAGACCGGGCGGAGATCCGCGCGCTGCAGCCGGAGATCGCCATCGTCGAGGTCGAGAACGCCGGGCACATGATCCCGTGGGACGACTTCGACGGCTTCTTCCGCGCCCTGGGCGATTTTCTGGATTAACTGAGGAACACCGACATGAGCAACCACTACCGCATCGGCCAGATCGTGCCCAGCTCCAACACCACGATGGAAACCGAGATCCCGGCGATGCTGGGCGCGCGCCAGCTGATACGCCCGGAGCGCTTCACCTTTCACTCCAGCCGCATGCGCATGAAACACGTCAATAAAGAAGAGCTGGCGGCGATGGACGCCGAGTCCGATCGCTGCGCGCTGGAGCTGTCCGACGCGCGGGTCGACGTGCTCGGCTACGCCTGCCTGGTGGCCATCATGGCGATGGGGCTGGGCTACCACCGCGAATCGCAGGCCCGGCTGGCGCAGGTGACGAAAGACAATCAGGCCGCCGCGCCGGTTATCAGCAGCGCCGGCGCGCTGGTCAACGGCCTGAAGGTGATCGGCGCCAAACGCATCGCGCTGGTGGCGCCCTACATGAAACCGCTGACCCAGCTGGTGGTGGACTACATCCAGCACGAAGGCATTGAGGTCAAGGTATGGCGCGCGCTGGAGATCCCGGACAACCTCGAAGTCGGCCGGCACGATCCGGCCAGGCTGCCGGGGATCGTCGCCGAGATGGATTTACGCGAGGTCGATGCTATCGTGCTGTCCGCCTGCGTGCAGATGCCTTCGCTGCCGGCGGTTCCGACGGTGGAGGCCCAAACCGGCAAGCCGGTGATCACCGCCGCCATCGCCACCACTTACGCGATGCTGACCGCGCTGGAGCTGGAACCGATCGTTCCCGGCGCCGGCGCCCTGCTGTCCGGCGCCTATTGAGGAGGCAGGATGAACGACACCCTCAGCGACAACTACCGCGGCGTCTGGGGCCAGCGCATCGGCTTCGGCCGGCGCCCGGCGCTGCTGGCGATCGACTTTATGCAGGCCTACACCACCGAAGGCGCGCCGCTGTTCGCGCCGGGCGTGGTGAGCGCGGTCGAGGAGAGCCGCGAGCTGCTGGCCTGCGCACGCCGCACGGGAATTCCTGTCATCCACACCCACATCCGCTATCATGCAGGCCATTTTTCCGATGGCGGCCTGTGGGTCAAAAAAGCGCCGGTGATGAAGGACATGGTGGCGGGCAACCCGCTGGCGGCGTTCTGCCCGCCGGTGGCGCCGCTGGCCGATGAGGTGGTGCTGAGCAAGCAATACGCCAGCGCCTTTTTCGGCACCGCGCTGGCGCCGCTGCTGGTGGCGCAAGGGATCGACACGCTGCTGATGATCGGCTGCTCCACCAGCGGCTGCATCCGCGCCAGCGCGGTGGACGCGGTGCAGCACGGCTTTCGCGCCATGGTGGTGCGCGAGTGCGTCGGCGATCGTCACCCCGGCCCGCACGAAGCCAACCTGTTCGATATCGACAGCAAATACGGCGACGTGGTGCACAAACGGGAGGCGCTCGACTACCTGAACCGGTTATGAGTCAAGGATTCACCTGCAACGACAATAACGAAGGCGCAAACAGCGCCTCACGCGACCGCCCGAAACAGGGCGGCGCCCCTGCAACGCAAACACAACAGGCGCCTCCTGCGGAGGCCAATACGCACCACCTGGAGACAACATCATGGCCATTGTCGACACCCCGCTGGCGGGGAAAGCGGACGCAGAATCGCTGCTGCTGTACCGCAAAATCACCTGGAAACTGATCCCGTTTCTTTGCCTGTGTTACCTGGCGGCCTACCTCGATCGCATCAACGTCGGGCTGGCCAAGCTGCAGATGGCCGACGCGCTGCAGCTGAGCGAAGCGGCCTTCGGCCTCGGCGCCGGGCTGTTCTTCGTCGGCTATATTCTGTTCGAAGTGCCGAGCAACCTGATCCTGCAGCGCGTCGGCGCCAAGATGTGGATCGCCCGCATCATGATCACCTGGGGGCTGTTGTCCACCGCCACCATGTTCGTCACCACGCCGACCCAGTTCTACGTCATTCGTTTCCTGCTCGGCGTGGCGGAGGCCGGTTTCCTGCCCGGCGTGCTCTTTTACCTGACGCTGTGGTTCCCGACCTATCGCCGCGGCCGCATCATCGCGCTGTTCATGATCGGCCTGCCGCTGTCCAGCGTGATCGGCGGGCCGCTGTCCGGCTGGATCATGGGCCATTTCGACATGCTTCACGGGCTGCACGGCTGGCAATGGCTGTTTCTACTGGAGGGCATTCCCAGCGTGCTGTTGGGCGTGCTGACCTTTTGGCTGTTGCCTAACACCTACCAGCAGGCCAAGTGGCTGACGCCCGAGGAGAAACAGCGCATCGCCGACGATCTGGCGCGCGACGACGCCGAGGCCGATCACGGCAAGCACAGCTTCCGCGACGGCTTCTTCAACCTGAAAGTCTGGATGCTTGGCGGCATCGACTTCGCCATTCTGCTCAGCGCCTACGCCATGGGCTTTTGGATGCCGACCTTCATCAAAACCGCCGGCGTCACCGACATCACCACCATCGGTTACCTGACGGCGATCCCCAGCGTCGCCGCCCTGCTCGGCATGTTGCTGATCGGCAGCAGTTCCGACCGGCTGCGCGAACGGCGCTGGCATATCATCGTGCCGTTTATCGTCGGCGCGCTGGCAATGGCCGGCAGCACCTTCTTCACCCACAATGTGCTGGCCACGGTGCTGCTGTTCTCCATCGCCCAGGCGGCGATCATCGGTGCGGTGCCGGTATTCTTCAGCCTGCCGGCCACCTTCCTGCGCGGCACGGCGGCGGCGACCGGCTTCGCGCTGGCCTGTTCGCTGGCCAACATCGCCGGGCTGGTGAGCAATTCGCTGATGGGGCTGGCGCTGGATCTGACCGGCAAAAGCGGCGGCGCGCTCTGGGCCTTCGCCGGCTGCCTGCTGCTCAGCTCGCTGCTGGTGGTGGCTCTGCCGGCCAAGGTGGTGAACCGCTGAATGTCGACCAAGCCAAAAAGACCAAGGGCGCATAACGCGCCCTTTTGTTTGCTTACCGGGAATGGCCGAACTTACTCGTCCTTCAGCCCGCGGTTGATCAGCATCGGTTCGATGCTCGGCTCTTTGCCGCGCCAGTCGATGTACAGCTTCTCCAGATCCTGGCTGTTGCCGCGCGACAGGATCATGTCGCGGAAGCGCTGGCCGTTTTCGGCGGTCAGGCCGCCGTGTTCGGTAAACCACTGGAAGGCGTCGTCCGCCAGCATTTCCGTCCACAGATAGGCATAGTAGCCCGCGGCATAGCCGTTACCCCAGATGTGCTGGAAGTAGCTGGAGCGGTAGCGCGGCGGCACGTAGCTGAGATCGACCTTGTCTTTTTGCAGCGACTCGGCCTCGAACTTGTCCACGTCCTGCTGCGGCTGATCGGCGGTCAGCATGTGCCAGTGCATGTCCAGCAGCGCGGCGGACAGCAGCTCGGTCATGCTGTAGCCCTTGTTGAACTTGTCGGCCTTCTTGATCTTGTCGACCAGTTCCTGCGGCATCGCCTCGCCGGTCTGGTAGTGCTTGGCGAAGTGGCTGAACACTTTCGGATCGCTGACCCAGTGCTCGTTGAACTGCGACGGGAACTCGACGAAGTCGCGCGCGGTGTTGGTGCCCGACAGGCTCGGGTATTCCTGATCGGCGAACATGCCGTGCAGCGCATGGCCGAACTCGTGGAACATGGTGATTACGTCGTCATACGACAGCAGCGCCGGCTGGCCCGGCGCCGGTTTGGTGAAGTTGGCGACGTTGTAAATCACCGGCTTGGTGCCGTTGAGCTTCGACTGATCGACGAAGTTGCTCATCCAGGCGCCGCCGCCCTTGTTGTCGCGCTTGAAGTAGTCGGTGTAGAACAGCGCCAGCGACTTGCCGTCCTTGTCGAACACTTCGTACACCTTGACGTCCGGCTGATAGACCGGAATGTCCTTGCGCTCCTTGAAACTGATGCCGTACAGCAGGTTGGCGGCGTAGAACACACCGTTGTTCAGCACGTTGTTCAGCTCGAAGTAAGGCTTGATCTGCGACTCGTCCAGATCGTACTTGGCCTTGCGCACCTGTTCGGCATAGAACTGCCAGTCCCAGGCCTGCACCTTGAAGTCGCCTTTCTGCTGGTCGATCACCGCCTGAATGTCTTTGGCTTCACGCTCGGCGCGCGCGGTGGCCGCCGGCACGATGTTGCGCATAAAGCTCAGCGCGGCATCCGGCGTCTTGGCCATCTGGTTTTGCAGTTTCCAGGCGGCGTAGTTCGGGTAGCCCAGCAGCCTGGCCTGCTCGGCGCGCACCTTGGCCAGACGGGAAATGGTCTGGCGGGTATCGTTGCCGTCGCCCTTCTCCGCACGCGTCCAGGAGGCGTCGAACAGCGCCTGGCGGGTGTCGCGATCTTTCAGGCTCTGCAGCAACGGCTGTTGCGTGGTGTTTTGCAGCACCAGCAGCCACTGTTTCTCCAGCTTGCGTTCGGCGGCCGCCTGAGCCGCCGCAGCCAGCTCGCCTTCCGACAGGCCGTCCAGCTTCGCCTGGTCGGTTATCGCCAGCGCACCGTTTTTGCTCGCCGCCAGCAGCTTGTTGGTGAACTGGGTGCTCAGCGTCGCCGCTTCCTGGTTCAGCGCCTTCAGCTTGGCCTTATCGGCGTCCGACAGGTTGGCGCCCGCCAGCTCGAAGTTCTTGTAGGTCACTTCCACCAGCCGGCGCGACTCCGGATCCAGCTTCAGCGCATCGCGATCCTGATAGATGGCCTTGATGCGCGCGAACAGCTTGCCGTTGAGCATGATGTCGTCGTTCAGCGCCGCCAGCTTCGGCGAGGTTTCTTCATCCAGCTTTTGCAGCGCGTCGCTGGTGTTGGCCGAGGTCATGGCGCCGAACACGTTCATCACCCGCGTCAGCAACGAACCAGCCTGCTCCAGCGCCACCAAGGTATTTTTGAAGTTGGGCTTGGCCGGGTTGTTGGCGATCTTCTCCACCTCTTCCCGCTTTTGCTTGATGCCCGCTGCGATCGCCGGCGCGTAGTCGCTCTCCTTGATCAGGTTGAACGGCGGCGCCTGGAACGGCAGACGGCTTTGATAGAAGAACGGATTTTGAGTCTTTTGCTTGTCGTGCTGATTGGCTTCACCGGTCACGTTAGCCTCCTTCGCCTGGCCGCTGGGCAGTGCGCTATGGTCGGCGTGAGGTTGGGTTTCTGCTGCCTGTGCCTGCGAGCCCAGCGCCATGCCGATCGCCAGCACCAATGTGGATAAACGCATCAAATCGAAACTCCTCCATGTTCACGGAATAAGGTCTCGGGGTATCGCTCCCTCTGAGTCACCTCCTAGCTTAGGTGCAGTTGGCAGTTTGAGCAAAAACAAGTGATTAGAAGTTAGCCGCCTCGCCGGCCGCTGCCAGAAGCTCCAGTGACATCTTTGTTTTTTATCATCAATATATAGTCACATAATGTAATTAGTTTATAGGAAATTAATTCAATGCCATTGATAAATAAAGAAGAATCATAAAATACCCTGTTGACTTATCAGGTTACTCAATGTAACTTGATGTAAATTTTGATTAATGGAGCTAATCAAATTGCAGCTTATAACGGAAATAGTTCTTATTGTCATTTTCATCCTCATTATCAGTGCAACTTATAAAAACGCGAAGAAAAAAGGCTTGCGCACGTACCATATCGTCATGCTGTTCTTGATATTCCCCCTTGCCGTATTTTTAGACTACTGCCTGCAGCGCCAAGCGATCCTTTTGGATACGGCCGCCCTTAAAATCACGGCAATGTATGGTTTGTCGATGGCAGTTATTTTTTCGCTTGTGTTATCTATTACCTCTCGCAAGAAGGAGCTTAAATGAGAGCCTTAACGGAAGTTGAGTTGTCATGTATTAACGGTTCTGACGGCAATGATTCTTATAATCCGACTTCACTTATTGTCGGCAGCCTGAGCACAATAGCGAAATTGCCCACCCCTGTATCATTAGCCGTAGGCGTGGGCACGGAAATCGCTATTCAGGCCGCACCGCACATGCCGGTTAACGTTGCTATTCCACAGGTTCCCATGGGCCCAACATGGAATGGCAGTGGCGGTGGTCGCCCTTCACCGTCGTCGTCACTTTCAACACCGGATTCTTCAAATTAAAAAACGTGGGCCTTATTATCCCTTGAACAACAAGGCCGATATTTAACTTGCCCTGCGCCCATAAAAATAACGATTAAAAAAATGAAAAACCTCGCCATGCTTCACGAAAGCTTGATTCCTTTTGTCGCAAAAAAGACAGGTTCTCAATTACTCTGGCACAACGAATTAAGCCCTGCCGAGCAGGACGAACTGAAAAATGAGGCCAGCTATCTCATCGAAGAAAATAATCGTCATGCTATTTTTGATGACGGCACGCCGCTCTTAAACGATGAAAAAGTCTTTTTCGCCGAACGTTATGGCGGCGGGGCTATTTCGCGCAACGGCGGTGGCGCACGCTGTGGCTTTGATGGGCGATGGCAGGTTAAAGGCATCGGAGCCAATGCGTTAGTCGGTCAAGGGGCAAAGCATGTCGATGGCGAGTTGACAATGACCGGCGCAGTATTGGAGGCATTGTGGGGAAACGTCATGGCCAAACTGCTGCCTTACGGCGCCGTGCCCAATAAGGCGATCTTGCTGACCGACAACCCCATCGCCACCCTCTCTCCTGCATCGGCGGGAGATGTCCATAACCGTAAGGCGTTGCTGGTGCGCGAACCTGTCGTGCGCCCTGCACATTTTTGCCGCGCACCCTACTATCATCCTCATGATGCGATGCAAAGGCAGCCTTCGGATATTGAGCGGACCGAAAAACTCATTGTCGCCGCACCGTCCTTTCTGCCTCGTCCCTCTGAGTTTGATGCTGTGCGCTGGTTGGCATTGCCGCAGGAAGAACGAGCATTCTACGGGCTCTGCGAGCTTGCCCGGCGCCTTGCGACGCAGATAGCTTACTGCCGTACCCGCCATTTGGTGATGATGACCTCACCCTCCAATTGCGATATGGCCGGCAGGCTGCTGGACTTTCATGGTGTTCGCAGCGTTTTTCCCGCAGAACGTCGAGATCCCGGCCGCAGCTACATTCAGCACAACAAACTCAACGAAGACGCCCCTTTGTTGCTGAGAGGCATGCAAGATCTCGCTTTTTATTTAGCCAAGCATCAATTTGGCCCGGCATTTCTCGCGGCAGCGCACCAAGGCATCGGCGCGGCCTTTAGTATGGCCTACAAGCGAGCCTGCCTGCTGGATAATCTCGGTATGGCGGGTTTTGCCCCTGCATTTTTACAACGCCTGCCTCTCACCGCCGAATGGTTCGCCTTAGGCGAACGCTTGCAAAAAATGTTCGATTTGGCTCCCGGCGTCTTTAGCCGTCGACAAGGTCTGGGCCAGGGGAATGCTCATCCGGCGATTGCCCTGTTGCATCGGCTCATCGACTCGCCCGTAAGGGTTTCCGCCGAACAACAGGGTACGACAGCGGAGGAGAAATTTTCTCTGGCATTCCAGCGGTTATACGCGAAGTACCTTCAGGAAACATCAGCGGATCAAACCGCCGCCGGATTACAACAGGCGATGAAGCAGACCGTCACCCGAAGGTTGGGCTCCCGCGCGTTCATGCGCCGTGAAGTGATTTTTCAAGAAATTGCCGGCTGGCGCGGTGAAGTCAGCGAGATCAGCGAACAGTTGCAAACCTATCTGGATCGTTTCGAGCGCCAGGCGATCAATGTATTACAATAATAACGCTGAGGATATTTCGTGAGTTTTATCAAAGAAAACCAGCAGGGTAAAAGTAAGTTCAGTCAATACGAGAGCCTGGGCTTCGCCGTTAACTGTATGCTGATGAATAAAAATTACAGTTTGTACCATATAAAAACGTTGCAGCTATGGACTCAGGAAGCGATTAATCAAAACCAATTCAAAATATTATTCGACCATTTGGATAATCCGTTAGGATATATAACCTGGGCCTACCTGAGAGATGAGACGCTGGGTCGATTTATTAACGATCCGCAGTTTCTTCTCCATACCTCAGAATGGGATGAGGGCGGCACGCTGTGTATTTTAGATTTTTGCTGCAAGCCAGGCAGCGCGCATTTATGTTTGGAACACCTTAAAACAGTTCACCCAATCGCAGAACGTCGCACGGTTGTATGGCGTTCCCGCCGAACGGGCAAACTGATGACGGTAAAAAAATAAAGAAAAATAAACATCAGGGATGAGCCGATGAGCAAGCATCAACTATTGGATTCACAGGCGGGATTTTACTACGGCACCAAGATCGGCGATGACAAATCGAGCTATAATATCGCGGAATATGTCGAAATAAATCACACTCTCGATATCGCAAGAATGAAACGTGCCATTCATCGCGTCATCAGCCAAACGCCGACGCTGCACGTTCTGTTTGATGAAGATAACGGTACGCCTTATCAATATCCCGTCACCGCCAACATCTCAGTGGAATGGGTAGATCTTTCGCAGCGCGCCAACAATATGGCCACCGCTATCGAATTAATGGAAGCGGATACCAAGCGCCCGTTCTCGTTGAACGCTGCGCCGTTATTCAGACAAAAAATCATTAGACTGGGTGAGCAACGCTTTCTATGGTATTTCTGCAGCCACCATCTGCTGCTTGATGGTTACGGCACTTATTTGCTGATCCACCAAGTGGCACAGGCCTACCGAGGCCAAACGCAGCAACCGCAAGACGTACCTGCGATCGATGCCTTGCTCAGGGCTGAATCTGAGTATAAACAGTCAGCCGCCTATCAAGCGGACCGACATTTTTGGCAAGCAGCCAGCGCCTCACTGCCAGACCCGATGACATTAGCCTGCGCCAATATTCCCTCGGGACAAACGATCCGCCATGTGACGTCGTTGCCCTATCCTGCCGAGCGCCTTGCGCTGCAAACCGGGCACCCTTCTTGGCTGGCGCGCACTTTCGTGGCAGTGATGGCATATTTGTACTTGTGTACCGGCGAGAAACAGCAAACGATCGGCGTCCCAATGATGGCGCGAACAGACTCCCTGACGAGGCAGGCGCTGACTTGCAAAACCAACGTTGTTCCTTTGACGCTCGATATTGAGGACACGGCCTCATGCCGACAGTTGGCGCAAACCATTGAACGCGTGCTCAGGCTACTCAAAAAACATCAAGCGTTCCGTTACGAAGAGATAAAAAGTCTGAGGAGCGTCACCAGCCGCTCGCCGCTGTTCAACATCGTGGTCAATATCATTCCCTTTGAAGCGGCAGCCTCATTTTCTTCCGCGCAGCGCAGCGAAATCCGTAATTTACGCTCAGGAGGCGCGCAGGATCTGGTCTTCAACATGCGTCCCGATCTCGATAACCAAACGCTTCGGCTGGAGATCGATGCCGACTCAGGGCTTTACGATGCGGCCAGCCTGGTGCGGCACAGCCAGGGGATACAGACCTTGTGCGCCTTGCTGTATCACGACCCGGAAAATCTTTCCGTCGCGGCATTGCGACAACGTTTCCCGCTCTCGCTGCAGGGTAAAGCAGCCAACGAGAACGTGGTCGATATAATGCAACGTATCGATCGTGCCGTCGTTCAAGCGCCGCAACGCACGGCGATCCTCACGCCCGCACACGCTTCGCTGTCGCTAAGAGCGCTGTCTTATGCCGTTTTGCAGCAACAGTGGCGTGCGCTGGCCGATACCCTGGCCCCCGCCCGTGCTGCATACACCGTGCTGTTGCTCGACTTGCCGCAAGGGCCGGAAGCCATCATCTGCATGCTTGCTGCGCTGCAGTTGAAAATGCCGTTCGTCAACCTGAATGCCAAAGGGGATGGAGCGGCTCATCGGCAGCTGCTTGAACAGTTTAGCGACGCTATCCTGATTACCGATCGCACACTTCCCTCCTTTCATTCCGAACCTGACGCATTGGCGCATTGGCGCGCATCGACACTCGATATGCCGGCGGATTTCGCGCACTTCACCGTGTTTCGCCGGCAAACAGCGGCAGAGGCGCCGCCATTCCCGGCCGGAACCGGCTATATCATGTTTACCTCCGGCTCGACGGGAATGCCTAAAGGCGTGATAGGCGCCCGACATGCTCTCAACGTTTTTGTCGATGCGGCGATAAAATGCTATGACATTCAACCGCATGAACGCGTGTTGCAATTTGCGCCCTTGCATTTCGATGCGTGCATTGAAGAAATTTTCATGACGCTGGGTGCCGGCGCCCACCTGTGTATCGCCCCTGAGGCCGTCAAGCACAGTTTTGCCGCTTTCTTCACATTCTGCGCCGATCATCAAATCAGCCTGTTGGATCTGCCGACCGCCTACTTTAATGAGATGCTGTTCGCCTCCGGCGGCGAACAGACGCTGCCGCCGGTCGTCACGACCGTTATCATCGGCGGCGAAAGCCTTTCACCGCGAGCCAAAGAAAGCTGGTTCGCGCACTATCCCAAAGGCAGAAAGCTATTCAACTCCTACGGCCCAACCGAGACAACCGTGGTGGCGACGGTCGCCGAAATCAAAAACGATGGCGCCGCCGTGACGATAGGCGCACCGTTGGACGGTATATACACGGCGATCGTCGGCGAGGATCTCAGGCTGTTGCCGCTCGGCTGCAGCGGCGAATTACTGATAGCCGGAGCGACCGTCAGCCTGGGATATTTGCATCAGCCAACGCTGAGCGCGGAAAAGTTCGTCACCCTTGAGGTTAACGGCCATCCCATGCCCGCCTTTCGTACCGGCGATATCGCCTGCCAGCGCCAGGATGGGCAGCTGGTGTTCCTTGGCCGCAAAATTCGTGAAGCGAAAATCGCCGGGCAGCGCGTCAATATGGGTGAGATAGAAAGCTGTCTGGCCCGGTTGCCCGCAATTGTCGAAATTGCCGTGCTGGCCAAAAGCGGCGACGCGGGAACGGAACTGTACGCGCATTATCACAGCCGGCAGCCGCTCAGCGAGGCAATGCGCCGCACGCTGTATGGCGAACTGCCCAATGCACATATTCCTCAGCGCTTCGTGCATCACCCAACGCCGCTGGCCAAACTGGCTAACGGCAAGATTGATTATCGCACCCTGGAAAGACAATCCCGGCTGCCTGAACCCACACGGGAATTGCGTTCGACGACATTCAACACCCTGGTGAATGAGGTTTGGCTGGCGACGCTGGGCAGTGACGATGGCGACTTCTTCACGCTCGGCGGCGAGTCGCTGCAGGCCATAAAAATCATTAACGCGCTTAACGCCCACTGTAGGTTGGATCTGAACCTGAGCGACATTTTTGAACATCCGAGACTCGCCGATTTTTGCCGACACCTAACGCAGCTGGCCCATGCACGCTATGGCCTGGATCCGCAGCATCTTGACATCCGTTGCGCTATCGGCCGCCGCCTATCAACCGAGGTGCCGGCCAGCAGCCGGCTGTTTATTCAATCTCCCGAAGGCGCAGATGAACGACTTTTGTTGGCCGCCCTCGCCGACAAACACGGTGTGGACATTCTGTCACCGCAGGCGCTGCCGTTGCATGCTGAATGGCCGCTGAACGCGGCCATATTCAACGTACCGAACGAAGCCACGCAATATGCCAGCTGGCTTGATGCGCTTTCGGCCCTGCTGCTCGTCCTGCCCGGCCGAGTTAACTACATGATCTTTATGCATGATACAGCCGGCGGCGCCAGACTCACGCAAAGCCTGCTGCGCGATTTTCGGCATGAGCGGCTGCTGTTGCTGCATAAAACCGATTCGCGCCGCCAAGCCGTCGACGCCGGCGTTACTGAGTTGATAGCCTTTTCCGCGCGGCTTGGCTATTTCCCGCACATCCGGTTCGATACGGCCAATGAGCGATTGAACGGCTGCGTACTGAGGATCTTCGGCTTCGATGATGGCGAGAATATCGATCATCGCGCCGCCTTCACAATGGCACAGCGGAGAAACCCGGGAGTGCAGTTGTGTAGCTTGTCGCATTGGCTGAATTTGATTTCCGCCCACAGCGACAAACGCCCGAATAAAAGCGGTCGAACAGGGAAAGCTATCGACGTCAACATGGAAGGAGTGCACTGATGAGCGTCATCGGCCTGATCAATCTGATGGAAATGGCGAAACAGGGAGCAACATTCGGCGAGCTGTCGCCTCGACGCCAAACCATTGAGCATGTCGACGCCGCCGCCCTCAGTGCGGTGCAGGAAGACATCACCGCATTTTTATCTGTCTGTACGCCAGATAATGCAGTGCGAGACACCGGGGAGAAGCCTTGTTACACCGTCAATCACTACGCGGGGCAATACCTGTGGCTGTATGAAAACTTCACCAAGAACAGCCCGCTGTATAACATTCCGATCGCCAAAGAGATCCTGGGGCCCTTTGAACCCACGCGTTTGCTCGCCGCGCTGAAAAAACTACTCAAGCGGCACGGTGCGCTTTGCGGCCGCTATCGGCTAGACGGGGAAGCCATCACCGTTGACATCGTGCATCCTGATGAAACCATTTTCGAACACAGTCTCGAGGACATCAGCGGGCAGAATAGTGAGGAGCAGCAAAAAAGTATGCTGGCGGCGCTTAACGCCCAGTGCACGATTCCGTTTGATCTCGGTGCCGAGTATCCCCTGCGCTGCCGGATCTTGAGAAAGAGCGCGCAGCACCACTATCTGTTCTTGACTTTTCACCATTGCGTGGTCGACGGCTGGACGGCCAATTTGCTGGTGGATGAACTGAGCCGTGGCTATCACGCGCACGAAGAGCATTGCCATTATGACAACGGCCAGGCGTTTTTCCGCTACCTTGAAGACCCTTTCCTCGCCGTCGCCAATGTCGATGACAGCATGGCGTTTTGGCGCGATGAACTGGATGGTGCGCCGGAAAAACACGCGCTTGAATACGATATCGCCATCACCGCGGCAGGAAAAACACAGAATATCGTCAGAACATCGCTGACGAACGAACTGCAGTCGGCTCTGGCCCAGTTAGCCAAACATAACGGTACGACGCTGTTTACGCTGTTGCACTCCGCCTTCGCGTTACTGATTGCCAGAGAATCTGCGACGGATCGCGTGGTCATCGGTAGCCCGATCGCCAACAGGAACGAGCCAACGTTAAACGATGCCGTGGGCAGCTTCGTCAACACGATCGCTCACCAATTTATCATCACTGGCGACGACAGTTTCACCGCGCTGCTGCAAAAGAACGCGAATAAATTTGCGCGCGCTTTCAAACATCAGGGTTTGCCATTCTCTTACCTGGTTGAACAACTCAAGCCCACGCGCGGCAAGTTTCACCCCATTTTTCAAATCATGTTCGTCTGCCAACATCGCAAAAGCAATGAGCTAAATGTTGGCGGTGCGCAGGTTAACACCCTGCCGAGAGGCTATGCGCCGCCCAAGTTTGATCTGGTTCTGGAAGTGATTTCCAGCGCAGAGGGCATTCAGTTGGAATGGCAATACAACGCCAAGCTGTTTACGCCGGAGCGCATTGATGGATTGGCGCAAGCTTACGCATTGCTGCTGCAGCAAATTGCCTGCGATCCCTCGCGGGCCGTCGGCCACTATTCGCTGGCGTCAATGGCCGATAACCGGCAATTGCGTCAGCTCTCCATCGGACAGGCAATGCCGGCATTCTTGCGGCAACCTCTTTCCGATCGGCTGTTACGCACTGCCCACCAGCATGCGGATCGCCCGGCGTTGTACGAGGGCGATAGCGTATGGCATTACGATCGACTGTTGCGGCACGCCGGCCTCGTGGCGCATTGGCTGATCGCCCATACCGCCCCAGGCGCGCTCATCGCCATCGATCTTCCACGCGGCGCTCATCAAGCTATTGCGGCGCTCGGCGTGATCCTCGCCGGACGCGCCTACTTGCCGTTGGCCGAAGGATTGCCGGATGCCCGCGCAGCGGCCATTATGCGGATATCAGGTTGCGCCTTGGTTTTGAGCAACCAGGCTCACCATCGCGCCCGCTATCCGCAGACTACCCGCATTCAAGATCTGGAGGCGCTGTTTTCCCCTCATGTCACAGACACAGCGACCTTCCCGCCAGGCGAAGCGGAAGCGCTCGCCTATGTCATTTATACGTCGGGGACGACCGGCACGCCAAAAGGTGTGGCTATGGAACAGGGTGCCGTCACCAATACCTTGCTGACCATGAACCGACAGTTTAACGTTTCTCATCATGACAACGTATTGGCGCTCGCCGATCTGGCCTTCGATTTATCGGTCTATGACCTGTTCGGCAGCTGGCTAGCCGGCGCATCGGTAACGGTGCTATCGCCGCATGAAGCGAAAGAGCCGTCAGCATGGCTAAATGCGATACGCCAGCGGCAAATCAGCATCTGGAACTCGGTTCCCGCCATCTTGCAAATGCTGGTGCAATATTGCGCACAAGAAAACATCCTGTCGCTGCCTCAACTGCGGCATATTTGGCTGAGCGGCGATCGCATCTCTTCGCGGCTGATCGCCGAGGCACATCGGCTTTGCCCCAACGCCACCATCACCAGCCTTGGCGGTGCAACCGAAGGGGCAATATGGTCAATTTATCATCCGGTTACACGAGATACGCACTACAGAAACGCCATCCCCTATGGAACCGCATTGCCAAATCAGAGCATGTGGGTGTTGGATGAAAAACTCGAGCCGTGCGGTTTCGGCGTTACCGGCGACATTTATATCGGTGGCGTTGGGGTCGCCCGCGAGTATTGGCGCGATAGCCAAACCACCGCCGGCAGCTTTGTGCTTTTCCCAACCACCGGAGAACGCGTGTACCGCACCGGCGATCGCGGCCGTTGGCATCGCAGCGGTTACATCGAGTTTCTCGGCCGCGAAGACCAACAGGTGAAACTGCAGGGTTTTCGCGTCGAATTGGGTGACGTCGAATTCGCGCTCAAAAGCAGCGAGCTGGTCGCTGAAGCGTGTGTCGTCTGTCGCGATGAAACCGGGAACGGCACACCGCATCTGGAGGCTTACATCACATTGACCGAGGCGGGGAAAACCTGCATTCAAGCAGAGCAAAGAATACGCGAGCTGGTTACGGCCGCATTGCCCACGTATATGGCGCCATCCCGCTATCATCTCATTGAACGTTTCCCGCTTTCACGCAACGGCAAATTGGATCGCACCTTGCTATCGCCAGGCACCGAACGGAGTCAGGCCAGCGATGTTGCACCCGCGGCGTCCGCGGAACTCATGCTGCTACGAGAGCTGTTGGCGAATACGTTAGGCTGTACCCCAGACAAGATCGACCCCCATGCCAGCTTCTTCAGCAATGGCGGCAGCTCGCTTTCCGGCATCACGTTTTTGGGCAACATCAAGCGCGCCCTTAATGTGGAATTAACCCTGGCGGAAATCCTTGGCTACTCACAGCTCGATAAACTTGCCGAGCGTCTGCGCGCGAATGCGCCCCTGCAGTTATCGATGCTGTCCGGCTCAGCCGATCGCCCCTCTCTGCCCACCTTGTATTTGGTGCATGGCGCCGGCGGCCAGGTACATCAATATGCAAAGTGGACAAAACAGCTTTGCGCCTGCGCCAACATCATTACCATCGCCAGCCCGGGGTTGGCCGCGCCAGGCGCAGACGACACACTCACCCTGCAGCGATTGGCCGCCTCCCACTTGGCGGCCATACCGCGTGCCAAACGCGACACGGCCGTTATCGCCGGCTGGTCATTGGGTGGCCAATTAGCTGTCCATATGGCGGCGCTGGCCACGGAACAAGGCGCGCCCTTTGCGCATGCGGTGGTTGTCGACAGCGGTTTGCCCGCCCAGCAGCCCGCAGTGAAGCGACGTTTCAGCGTGGCCCAAAGTTACCTCAGTCTGTTCGACTCCCTCGGTATTGCGCGCCATTTGTGTCGGCGTCAAGAAACGAATGCGATAGACAGCTTCGCCAACGAGATAAAAATGCACTATGCGCTGAATCAAAGCGTGCTTGCGGAGAAGATCACGCTGGAACATGCCGAAACCTTCTGTTGGGCGCTGAAAAAATCGTTCGAACTAACGAGTAACGCCGGCCCCCTGCCGCAGATAGCGATACCGCTAACGCTTTGGCTCAGCCAGCAACGTCAGCGTAAACACCCCCATCTTGCACAACGCTGGGAGATGCAATCCTCGCATGGCGTTCAACTCAGTTATTGTGCAGAAACGCATTACAGCATTTTAAACAACGCTCAACTTCTTCGAGCGCTGACGCAATTGCTGCACGCGTTGTCAACATCATTGGAATAACGCGAGAAGATACCCCCTATCAATCAAACCTATCGAGGCACTGATGAAATTACCAAGCAGTTGGATTTTTTTGTTCTGCTTTTACTACACATTTATGGATATTTTTTATTCTTTATTTTTTTCCGAAGACAGGAGGTTTACCAGCACAATCATTCAATCCTTTATCTTTTCAACCTTGCTAGTGGCATTTTTCTGGTATCGGAAAACTGCAAAAACCAAAAACCAATAATATAAGGAAGTCATTATGAGAGAGCTTACACTTAATGAAGTGAACTTTATCGCGGCAGCTGGGGATTTCAGCTATGCAGAGTTGGGCGGTGCAGTCGCTGCCGGCGCGGTTGGTGGAGCGATGACCGGCGCCATGGCTGGCGGCGTCGGTGCTGGCCCAGGCGCTGTTGCCGGTGCCGTTATCGGTGGTGCCGCCTATACCGCTGGCAAAATGGTGGAATCCATGTTGGGTGGCAATAAACAAACATCGACGAACAATCCTGCCGACAGTAACTAATGCAGGAAGATTCGTATCCATCATATGAAAAGATTATTCATTATATTGTTCGCCATTTTAATCGGGCTTGTTGTTGGCGCGATTGCGGATTATTTCAGCCTCAATCGTTTCTTGAAATACGCCCTTATCGCCTTTGCCGTTATCGCCACGCATAAATTGCTCAATAGCGATCGCGGGCGACGCTCAGCATGATCAACGTGGCTTATTTTAAAATTTAATTACTAAGGAGCAAGTATGCGCAATCTTACCTCTGAAGAATGTTCAATCATTTCCGGTGCAGGAGATCGCAGCGGTACATTGACGGTTTCCGCAGAAACTGTCGGCGCAGCGATCGGCGGCGGCATCGGCTCTATCGGTGGCGTGGCGGGCGGCGTTGTCGGCACTATTGTCGGCGGTGCTGTCGGTAACTATGTCACCGGCGATCGTGCCCCCGGCTCAGTTGGCCCATCAGGCATTCCCTGGGGCGGGAGCAACGGCGGCGGTACCATGTGGGGGAACAACAACAATACCGATTCGAACTGATCGGGGGCCTGCAAGCCTCGCGGTTGACCTCAGCGGTTAACATTGGCTTCAGCGCCTAAAGCGTCACATCATGCCAGGGTTATCATTGTGATAACCCTTTTTTCATGGGTTCACCGCAGGATGAGTGCGCGGTTGACGTAGCGAAAATATCGGGGTGAAGAGGCCAGGTAAAGCGAAGCTGACATTACCCGAGTCGAATGACTCTATCCGCAGAGGCAATCGTCGACGGACGGTGCGCAATAATCACGCGGGTAATGTTCAGTTGTGAAATAGCGCGGTTAATATGTGTTTCATTATCTAGATCCAGGTGGCTAGTCGCTTCGTCCATAAACAGAATGCTGGGGCGACGATAGAGCGCACGGGCTATCAATAAGCGCTGTTTCTGCCCGCCAGAAAGGCTCCCCCCCAGTTCGCCGATCAATGTTTCATAGCCCATCGGCATGTTTTGAATATCATCATGCATATTGCAACGTCGTGCGCACGCCTCAATACGCTTCAGATCCATTTCGGCATCAAATCCTGAAATATTTTCAGCGATAGATCCCGCCAGCAGCTTGTCATCCTGCAACACGCAAGCGATACATTGGCGATAATTATTAACGCCAATGTTGCTGATATCCATACCGTCGACCAGCACGGCCCCTTCATCCGGCGACAGCAACCCACACATTAACTTCATCAACGTGGTTTTACCCGCGCCGGAGGGACCGACAATCGCCACGCTTTCTCCCGCTGCAATGCTGAGATTCAAATCCGCGATAATGGGTTTCGCCAAGCGATCATACTGGTAGCGCAGATTCCGCACCTGAAGCTCCGCGGCTTTGCCTTTTGTGAAGAGCTGGCGCGCAGGCATTTGCGATTCCGGTGACGAAAGCACAATGTCCGCCACCCTTTCATTATGCAAACTCAGCATTCGCAGCTGAAGCATCATGTCGATCAGGCTGCTGGCACGCTCCGAAAACTGCCCGCGGTAGGCGTTAAACGCGATAAACATGCCGATCGTCATTTGATTGTCTATGACCAATGCCGCGCCTAGCCAAAGGATGATCACCTGATCGCAGGTGGCGATAAACGCCCCTAGGCCGCCAAACATCATGTTTAATTTGGTCAGCTTGATACCGGCATTGATCGTTTCTACGTTTAGATTCAGCCAATACTGCGAACGGGTTTCAGATAACCCCAGCGCCTTTAACGTACTGACGCTATACAACGTTTCCATGAAATGAGACCCGGCTCGTGCCCCTTTCACCAACTGCTCTTCCGACAGCTGCCGATAATATTGATAGGTCGACAACCTGAGAATAACGTATATCGCCGTAAAGCCGAGCACCACCCAAACCAACCAGCCGCCATAGAGCAGCATCATGATAAATACGCCTACGGACATGATGCCATCAATAATACTGCTGACGATGCTGGTAGTGAAAGTCGCTCTTATCGTATCCAATGAGCCGAAACGGGATTGAATATCACCCAACTTGCGCTTCTCAAAGAAGGAAAGCGGCAATTTCATCAGATGATCGAACACTCCCGCCTTCCATTGCACGTCTATCAACGCGCCCATGACGATAGAGATCCACGAGCGCAACATGGATACGCCGGTACGGAATAAAATAAAAAACAGCAATCCTATGCATATCAGCGCTAAAAGATCATGATCGCCGGCCAGAATCACATGGTCCATGACCAACTGCGTACCGACGGGCAACAGCAGATTAACCGTTTCAATCACGATCGACAGACAGAAGATCTTTAGCAAGGCCCCCTTGAGGCCGCGCACATTGCTCATCAGCTTGCGAAAACGCAATCTGCTTTGCTGTTTGATCGGCTGAAATTCACTGTCTGGCCACAGCTCAAGCGCTACGCCGGTAAAATGCCGCGACAGTTCATGCAACCCCAGCACTTTACGGCCAAAGGCAGGATCATGGATCACCGCCCGCCCTCGGCTGACACTGACAAGCACCACGAAATGCTTCATGTCCCAATGCAGAATACAAGGCATTTTCAATGCCTTAAGTTCATCGATATTCAGCGATAACGCTCTGGATTGCAGTTTCAGTGCGCTCGCGATGTCAATCAGCGCGGACAGCGTCGCCCCGCGTGAAGAAAAGCCGTAGCGGCTGCGCAGATTAAACAGATCGATTTGCAAGCCATGGTAATGGCATACCATCGCCAGACTGGCCAGCCCACATTCCGAGGCTTCAGTTTGCAGGATCTGCGGCACTTTGCGGCGCAGCGACAAGTTGAGTTTGCCCTTTAGCGTGTCGAAATAAGATTCAGTCATTGATTGGCCCCATCAGGCTGTTTTTCATATCGTAGAAAGGCGAGAACATCCATTGATATAAAGGCCTTTTTTCCAGAAACAGCGTGGATTGAGCCCGCATGCCGTTAGTGAGCTGCAACGCCTTGCCCTGGTAACTGATATGCGTTTCATCCAGGGAAACGGTGACCTTGTAATAAGATGCCGTTTGCGCATTGGGCTGATGCACGGGAGAACTGCTGTAAGTTGACATTTCTTGCATGGAGGCCGGCACATAAGCGATGCTTTCTATCCTGCCGGGAAACTGGCCAAACTTCTCATAGGGGAAAGCATCATAACGAATGTTGATGGCGTCCCCCGCTGAAACATAAGGCACACTGGCGTTCGGCAACCATAAAACTAGCTGATAAATCGCGCCATTACGTGGAATAATCTGTACCAGACTGTCACCGCTATTGACCATCTGACCCGGGGTAACGCTGAGAGATTCAATGCGGCCATCGCTCGGGGCGTTCACGATCAATGCGCCGCTGGCATCGGCTTCCGCTAACTGCCGTTGCAAATCATTACGCTGAAACTGGTACTGTGAAATTTGATTATCGAAATCTGCCGCGCGCGTAACGATGTCGCTTTCCAAATTCGTAATTTGCAACGATTCCTGAATGTGTTGGCTATGCAGGTTTTGGAACAGACTTTGTTGTTGATAAAACGAATAGGTTTGTCCGCTAAGCTGGTCTTTGGTAATCAGACCGCGCTGCTGATATTCCTTATAGGAACGCATGTTGTCCTGAGCAAATGCCACCCCTTCTCGTGCGTTATCCAACAGCTGTTTGGACTGCATGTGCGCCAATTCATACTGTTTTTTTTGCGCGCGTAGATTTTCCAGCGTCATGCGCTTGTTGTCTTGCAACTTAAGGATGATGCTGTCAACGTGTTTTAACTGGTTTTCCAGCGCCAGGCGCGTATTGGCGCTCACTTTCCCGTTATCCGTCACCCGGCTGACATCAATCTGATAAAGACGCTGGCCTTTTTTAACCACGTCGCCCACTTCGACGAAGCGTTCCGAGATAAAACCCTGCTGGGGTGCAAACACATTGACTGAGCGGGGGAAGGTGGTGATTTCACCATAAACATTAATGCGGCGCGTATAATGACTGAATATAAGAAAAGAGAGGAAAACAAGAATAAATAAAAACGATAAAAGACCAAAGCACCAGGCGGGCAAGCCGTTTATCAATAAGGCCTTACCCGCCCATTTCGCCCGCTGATGATCCGTGGCTTCCTGTCGAAACAAATCACGCATGAAATCCCTTTCCAGAAATAAAGCTCAAGCCAATCCTGGCTCGTAAAATGCGGAAGTACACCGAAAAAACAGCAACAGTGATTAAAACAAGCCTGTTGCTTTTTAAGCAGCGATATCGTAAAGATAATTATTCTCATTATAATATAGAGCCCCCCGAAGAAATGCAATGCTTTTTACGCACTTATCCAGCAACATGGCTATATATCACTAGGTATATTCATAAAAAACCAATAAAGAGTCTCCTAACCAAATAATCGTATTCAGACTACATCTCGGCATGTCCAATAAATAATCATGCGCCGCCCTTCCATTGTCTGTTTTTCATCCACAACGTGTGCAGCAATAACGCTATCAAGGCTTTCACTTCCTTATGTTAAAATTGTCGCCACGCGGTGTCGGCGTATTCCAATATGCCTTTGCGCCAACACCGCGAATGAAATCAGTCTGACACCGCCGCCTGATAAACCACCTTGCCGTCCACATAGGTGCGATAAATATTGCGATCGTCCCCCAGCGTCATCAGCACGAAGCCTTGTTCCGCCGGCGTGGCGCTGTTGGCATAGCGTAACTGCTGCAGCGGCGTCACCGCCGGATCGAGCACCACGAAATCCGCCTCTTTGCCGACGTCGAAGTTGCCGATTTTGTCGTCCAGCGACAGCGCGCGGGCGCCGCCCAGGGTGGCGTGATAGAACGCTTCTACGGCGGAGAGCCGGTAATGCTGCAGCTGGCCGACCTTGTACGCCTCGCCCAGCGTGCGCAGCATATTGAAGGAGGTGCCTGCCCCCACGTCGGTACCGATGCCGAGCTTAACCCGCTTGCGCCAGGCCTGCTGCAGGTCGAACAGCCCGCTGCCGAGGAACAGGTTGGAGGTGGGGCAAAAGGCGATCGCCGAACGGGTCTCGCACAGGCAGTCCCACTCCTGCTCCTCCAGGTGCAGGCAGTGGGCGAACACGCTTTTGCCGCCGGTCATGCCGTAGCGATGGTAAACGTCCAGATAGCTTTGGCTTTGCGGGAACAGCGATTTTACCCAGGCCACTTCCTGCGGATTCTCGCTCAGGTGCGTCTGCAGCCACACGTCGGGGAATTCTTCGCGCAGCCGCTGCACCTGCGCCAGCAGCGCCGGGGTGCTGGTTGGCGCAAAGCGCGGCGTAATGGCGTAACCGAGGCGGCCTTTGCCGTGCCAGCGTTCAATCAACTCGCGCGTGTCGCGGTAACTCTGCTCCGGCGTTTCCAGCAGCGCCTGCGGCGCATGGCGATCCATCATCACTTTACCGGCGATCAGGCGCATGTTCAGCGTTTGCGCCTGGCTGAACAGCGCATCGACCGACTGCGGATGCACGCTGCCGAACACCAGCGCGGTGGTAGTGCCGTTGCTCAGCAACTCCCGCAGAAAGAAGGCCGACATCGCGTCGGCGTGCCGCTCGCAGCCATAGCGGCTTTCGGTCGGGAAGGTGTAATTATTTAACCAGTCCAGCAGTTGGTCGCCATAGGCGCCAATCATTTCGGTTTGCGGATAGTGGATATGGGTGTCGATAAAGCCCGGTACGATCGGTTTGTCGCGATACTCCGTGACCGCGAAACCCGGCGGCAGCAGCGCCTCGCCCTGCTGCCAGCTGCCGAACCAGGCGATGACGCCCCCGTTCAGCAGCAACAAACCGTCGGGAATGTGCCGCAGGCGTTCGTCAAGCTGTTGCGGTTCCTCCACGCAGGCCGCGATATCAAAAAAATTGCCACGAATAGCCGTGGTGAATTGCAGTGCCATTATTTTCTTCCTTGTGACGACCGGCCAATCTCACCCGCATAATAACCTGCGCCGATGAAACAATGCCTTCTGTTGCCCAAACTTAAAGACCGGGTTAAGCATAGCAAGCCGTGTGCCAACAGACCGACATAAAATATATTTTCACGTTAAAACAAAGTGATACTAATTAAACAAAGAAAACCAACCGAAGAAAAAGAATTAAACACGCGGCGATCTTCGACGGCAGACTAATAGCAACCGTTTGCTTACCGAAATAACACCGTTGCTGCACCTTTAATGGGCAAAGGGATATTTTCGCGCCCGTCAGCCTATTTCAACGCGATAAAAAGAGGCCGGAACCATTCAGGAACCCACCCGACAAACTTGAAACGATAACCATTCTCAATTATCATCCGCGCATCTTTTTGACCAGCAATGCGAAAACCATGTCCGCCACCGCTTCCGCCCCGCACGCCGCGCTGTCGCGCCTTTACGCCACCCATCACGCCTGGTTGCAGGGATGGTTGCGCCGGCGGCTGGGCTGCGCTTTCGACGCGGACGATGTGGCGCAGGACACCTTTATGCGCCTGCTGAAAAGCGACGCCGCGGCGACCCTGCGCGAGCCGAAAGACTTTCTGGTCACCGTCGCCAAGCGGGTGATGGTCGATCTGTTCCGCCGCAGAACGCTGGAGCGCGCCTATCTGGAGATGCTGACGCTGATCCCGGAAGGCTACGCCCCGTCGCCGGAACAGCGCCAGAGCCTGTTGGAAAGCCTGCAGCAGATCGATGCCATGCTCGACGGCCTGGGGCCAAAAGCGAAACAGGCCTTTCTGCTGTCGCAGCTCGAAGGCCTGGGCTATGCGGACATCGCCGTGCGCCTCGGCGTGTCGGTCAGTTCGGTTAAAAAATACATGGCCAAGGCCACCGAGCATTGCCTGCTGTTCAGCCTGGAAAACGACGTTTTCTCATGAGCAACGCCATTACCCCCGAGCAGCGCCAGGCGCTGAAGATGGCCGCACACTGGTATGCCCTGTTGTGCGATGAGCACGTCACCGACCGCCAGCGCCTACAGTGGCAAGCCTGGCACCAGCAGCACGCCGATCACCGCTGGGCCTGGCAGCGCGTCGAAGCGCTGCAGAGCCAGCTGCAGGGCGTGCCGGGCAAGTTCAGCTACCGCGCGCTCGATCGCGCCGGCCGCCAGTCGGCAATCGATCGCCGCACCCTACTGAAGAGCCTGCTGCTGTTGCTTGGCGTAGGCGGCGGCGGTTTCCTTTACCAATCGCCGTTCGGCCGGGAGCTGCGCGCCGACTACCGCACCGCCACCGGCGAAATCAAACCCATTGTGTTAAGCGACGGCACCCAACTGGTGCTGAACACCGCCAGTGCGGTGGACGTGCATTACGACGATCGTCAACGGTTGATCCGTTTGCACGCCGGAGAAATCAGCCTGATTACCGGGCGCGACCCCCGGCCGCTGTGGGTGCAAAGCCCACAGGGGGCGATGCGCGCGCTCGGCACCCGCTTTTTGGTGCGCGAGATCGGCGGTGAGACGCGCCTGACGGTGCTGGAGCATGCGGTCGAAGCGCAGCTGGCGCAGGATCCGCAGCAAACGCGCCGGGTGGACGCCGGGGAACAGATCGGCTTCAGCGCCTCGGCCTTCAGCGACAAGCAACCGGCTGCGGCGGAGGACGGCTGGCTGCGCGGCGTGCTGAGCGTCAGCCAATGGCGGCTGGACCGGGTGATCGCCGAACTGGCGCGCTACCGACGCGGCCACCTGAGCTGCGATCCGGCCGTCGCCGGCCTGCGCGTCAGCGGCAGTTTCCCGCTCAACGATACCGATCGCGCCCTCGCCCTGCTCAGCCAGACGCTGCCGGTGCGCCTGCAAAGCTTTACCCGCTATTGGCTGCAAATCGTTCCCGCCTGAATTTTTTAAATGAAAATGATAAAAAATCGCATTCTTGATTGTCCCTTTTGCTTCGCTCATCCGACTCCCAGGAAAACACTGCAGCAATAAATAAAAAATGATTCAGGAGAAGGTATGAACAACGCTTGGGGAAAGGTAGCGCCGGCTTCGCTTTGGGGAAAACGCGCCACGCCGCTGGCCGTGGCTATTGGCCTGGCCTTCGCCGCACCGCTGACGGCGAGCGCCGCCAGCGCTGCCGCAGCCTATCATATTCCGGCCGGTGAGTTGGACGGCGCGCTGAACGCTTTCGCCGCGCGCGCCGGCATCGCACTCTCGGTGGACGGCACGCTGACCGCCGGTAAACGTTCGCCGGGCCTGAGCGGCAGCTACGGCGTCGATGACGGCCTGAACGCCCTGCTGGCGGGCAGCGGCCTGCAGGCTAAAGCGCTCGGCAACAACGGTTACACGCTGGCCAAACTGCCTCAGCCGCAGAAGGAAGAAGACATCACCGTGGTCGGTGACTGGCTGGCGGAAGGCCGCCAGGTAGACGTGTTCGAACATCCCGGCGCGCGCGACGTGGTGCGCCGCGAAGAATTCGCCAAAACCGGCACCACCACCGTGCGCGAAGCGTTGAACCGGGTGCCGGGCGTGGTGGCGCCGGAGAACAACGGCACCGGCAGCCATGACATGGCGCTGAACTTCGGCATTCGCGGCCTCAACCCGCGCCTCGCCAGCCGCTCCACCGTACTGATGGACGGCATCCCGGTGCCCTTCGCTCCTTACGGCCAGCCGCAGCTGTCGCTGGCGCCGGTCTCGCTCGGCAATATGGACGCGATCGACGTGGTGCGCGGCGGCGGCGCGGTGCGCTACGGGCCGCAGAGCGTCGGCGGCGTCGTCAACTTCGTCACCCGCGCCATCCCGAAAACCTTCGGCATGGCGGCCGGCATGCAGGGGCAGCTCAGCCCGACTTCGCGCCAGGATCACCCGAAAGGCACCGGCAACCTGATGATCGGCGGCACCGCCGACAACGGCTTCGGCGCGGCGCTGCTCTACTCCGGCACCCGCGGCAGCGACTGGCGCGAACACAGCGCGACCAAGATTGACGACGTGATGCTGAAAAGCCGTTACGCCCCGAACGAGGTGCACACCTTCAACAGCCTGCTGCAATACTACGAAGGCGAGGCGGACATGCCGGGCGGCCTGAGCCGAGCGGACTACAACGCCAACCCGTTCCAGTCGACGCGTCCGTACGACAAGTTCTGGGGCCGCCGCCAGCTGGCGAACTTCGGCTATCAGTATCAGCCGGATCAACAGCACAAGTTCGACGTGCAGAGCTTCTACACTTACACCCTGCGCAGCGGCTATCTGGATCAGGGCAAGAACCTGACGCTGTCACCGCGCGAATACTGGGTGCGCGGCGTGGAACCGCGCTACAGCCAGAGCTTCCGCTGGGGAGACTCGGCGCATGAGGTCGGCGTCGGCTACCGCTACGTCAGCGAATCCACCCACGAGCTGCGCTACACCAGCAAGGCCAGCACCGGCCGGCTGCCGTCCAGCGCCAGCCCGTACGATCGCGATACCCAGTCCGGCACCGAGGCGCACGCCTTCTATATCGACGATCGCATCGACATCGGCGACTGGACCATCACGCCAGGCATGCGCTACGAGTACATCAAGTCGTATCAGAACAACTACATCAAGAACAACCGCCTCGACGTCAGCTATAACGCGCCGCTGCCGGCGTTGAACGTGATGTATCACCTTAACGAATACTGGAACCTGTACGCCAACACCGAAGGCTCCTTCGGCACCGTGCAATACAGCCAGATGGGCAAAGCGGTCGACAGCGGCAAGATTGAACCGGAGAAGGCGCGCACCTGGGAGCTGGGCACCCGCTACGCCGGCGATACGCTGACCGGCGAGATCGGGCTGTTCCTGATCAACTTCAACAACCAGTACGACTCCAACCAGGTGACCGACAGCGTGACCGCGCGCGGCAAAACTCGCCACGCCGGGCTGGAGGGCAGCCTGCGTTACGATCTGTCGCAGCTGACGCCGAAACTGGACGATCTGACCGCCTACGCCAGCTACGCCTACGTCAACGCCACTATCCGTGAAGACGGCGGCTACAAGGGCAACCAGGTGCCGTTCTCACCGAAGCATAAAGGCACGCTGGGGCTGGACTACACGCCGGGCAACTGGGCGTTTAACCTCAACGGCGAGTTCCAATCCAGCCAGTTCGCCGATAACGCCAACACCGTGGCGGAAAGCGCCGACGGCAGCACCGGCCGCATTCCCGGCTATATGCTGTGGGGCGTGCGCGCCGCCTATGATTTCGGCCCGGAAATGGCCGGCCTGAATCTGGGCGTCGGCGTGAAAAACCTGTTCAACCACGAGTATTTCACCCGCGCCTATGACGATAATAACAAAGGTCTGTACATCGGCCAGCCGCGTACGATCTATCTGCAAGGCTCGGTGAAGTTCTGATCCCCGGCGGCGGGCGCACCTCATCGCGCTCGCCGCTTCATTCATAGCGTGACATTGTCACCAATCCCGATCTTTCCATCTTGCCCAAGCGGCGAAAAATAAGTCGCTTCTGCCGTCAATGCGCGTAATATCGACGATCCGCCCTGATTTATGGGCGCGGATTTTTTGCCGTTCTGGCCTGAAAAGCGAGGGAAAATAAGATGAATCATAATGACCTTTCTCAGTGCCGCGTGGACACCGACCGTTTGTTGATTGCCCCCTTTACCGCAGCAGACGCCGACGATGTTTACCAGGCGATCACCCCCACTCTGACGCGCTTTATGGCCTTTGAGCCGGAGGCGTCGCCGGAAGATTTCGCCAACGTCTGGCAAGGTTGGCTGCCGCTGATGCGCGAAGGCGAAGAAGTGATCTTCGTCGCCCGTCGGCGCGAAGACCGGCAGTTTGTTGGCGTCGGCGGCGCGCACAACCTGCGCAGCCGCACCCCGGAGCTGGGCATCTGGGTGAAAGAGAGCCTGCACGGCCAGGGCTACGGGCGCGAAATCGTGCAGGGCATCGCGCGCTGGGTCAGCGAGCGCTTTCAGCCTCAGCACCTTATCTACCCGGTGGCCGAGCAAAATACCGCCAGCCGCCGCCTCGCCGAGTCGCTGGGCGGCGTGCTGGCCGGCAAGCGTGAAAACATCAAGTATGACGCCGTGGTCTACCACCTGCCGCCTCAGCATTGATCCGCGCCGGCCCGCCGGCCCGGTGCGGCCTTTTTTTCTCTGCGCCGCGATAACCGCTGCCACTGCCAGCGGGTTTGTGCTAATGATAGAGGCATGTAGGGTAAAAACAGTTGAGGAACAGCAACATGATTATTTTTGTTACCGGCGCCACCTCCGGTTTCGGCGAGGCAATCGCACGCCGTTTTATCCGTGAAGGCCATCAGGTGATCGCCGCCGGGCGCCGCCTTGAGCGTCTCGAAGAGCTGCAGGACGAATTAGGGCAAGCGCTGCACATCGTGCGGCTCGACGTGCGCAACCGCGCCGCCATTCAACAGGCGATCGAAGCACTGCCGGCCGAGCTGCGCCAGATCGACGTGCTGGTGAACAACGCCGGGCTGGCGCTGGGGCTGGAGCCGGCGCACAAGGCCAACGCCGATGACTGGGAAACCATGATCGACACCAACGCCAAGGGGCTGGTGAACATGACGCGCGCGCTGCTGCCGGCCATGGTCGAGCGCAACGTCGGCCATGTGATCAACATCGGCTCCACCGCCGCCAACTGGCCTTACGCCGGCGGCAACGTGTACGGCGCCACCAAGGCGTTCGTCAAACAGTTCAGCCTGGGCCTGCGCGCCGATCTGCACGGCACGCGCATCCGCGTGACCGATATCGAGCCGGGCCTGGTGGGCGGCACCGAGTTCTCCAACGTGCGCTTCAAGGGCGATGACGGCAAGGTCAACAAAACCTACGAAGGCGCCGATGCGCTGACGCCGGAAGACATTGCCGAGTCGGTGTTCTGGGTCGCGACGTTGCCGGCGCGCGTCAACATCAACACGCTGGAAATGATGCCGGTCAGCCAGTCCTTCGCCGGGCTGAACATCCACCGCGGCGCCTGATCTCCGGTGGCGGGAGGCGACTCCCGCCGTGTTTGCTCAGGCCGCGCGCCAGCCGGAAACGATGATCAACATGCCCGCCAGCGCCACCCCCGCGCCCACCCAGTCCAGCGCAGACAGCTTCACCCCGTCCACCACCCGCAGCCACAGCAACGCCGTCGCCACATACACGCCGCCGTAGGCCGCATAGACCCGCCCGCTGGCCGCCGGATGCAGCGTCAACAGCCAGACAAACAGCATCAGGCTCAATGCCGCCGGCAGCAATAGCCAGGCGCTGCCCTGCTTTTTGAGCCAGAGATAAGGCAAGAAACAGCCGATAATTTCGGCGAGCGCAGTGGCGAAAAACAACAGCGTGGTTTTTAACATCGGTCGCAGTTTTCTCTCGATAAAGTAAACGAATCGGCGCTTGGCTGGTGAATTTCAGAAGCGCGGTGGTATATTTGTCACCACGCCTGCGGGCGAAGTAACGCCAGTGCCGCCATCATCAGGCGCACTCACTCATAAGGATGAAACGATGAAAACATTTTCGACCCAACGACTGCTGCGCGGGATGCTGCCGGTCGCCATGCTGGCCGTCATGGGTGCCTGGCAGGCGCCGGCGCTGGCCGCCACCTGCACGCAGGGCAGCACCTGCGTCACCGTCGATGGCAAAGGCAGCGGCGCGATGAGCACCGAAGAAGCACGCCAGAGCAAAGAGCAGTGGAATGATACCAAATCCCTGCGCCACAAGGTTAACACTCGCGTCGAGAAAGAGTTCGACAAGGCCGATCGCGCGGCGGATGACGAAGATCGCTGCAACGACAGCAACAACGTCAACGCGTACTGGGAGCCGGACACCCGTAAATGTCTGGATCGTCAGACCGGGCGTCGGATTAATCCTTAATCCGCCTGCGGCGGGCGGGCAAGCGTGAAACCCGGC
This sequence comes from Serratia sp. CY31944, assembly GCF_052169175.1. Lineage (NCBI taxonomy): Bacteria > Pseudomonadati > Pseudomonadota > Gammaproteobacteria > Enterobacterales > Yersiniaceae > Serratia > Serratia sp. CY31944. Next base: position 49,001 of record NZ_JBJNLG010000026.1, on the reverse strand, counting down.
CGCCATTACTGCTATCCTGTTACAGGAAGTCCATTGTCTAAAAGGATGACGTGATGAAGAAAACGCTGATATTAACCGCTGTCTTGCTGGCCGGCGCGCCGTTGGCGGCTCTGGCCTCCTGCGAAAGCGTGAAAGCAGACATTTCGCAGAAAATCATCAATAACGGCGTTCCGGAGTCCGGCTTCAAACTGGAGATCGTGCCTAACGATCAGGCCGATCAAGCGGGCGGCCAAGTGGTCGGCCACTGCGAAAACGACACCCAGAAGATCGTCTATACCCGCCTGAACAATGGCGACGATCGCGGTGACGCGGCGCAGACCGGCACCAGCCAGGATACCTCCAACACGCAGTAAGCCGCATCGGCTATCCAGGGCGCAGTTCATTCACAGCCGCGCCCTTTACTTTTCCCTTACGCCTGCTCCGCCTCTTCTCCTTCGCCCTGCGGTCGACAACGCGCCGGGATCAGCATCGCCGCCGCCAGCGCCAGCAACGACACCAACGCCGACGCCAGGAACACCCAATGCAGCGAAGCCGCCACCTGCTGGATCAGCTGCGCCAGCGCTTCGCTTCCCATGCTCTGCCGCACCGCCGGCTCCATCAGCCGCTGCACCGGATCGTCAACCTCCGGCAAACGCCACTGCAGGTTGAGGTTCAGCGTGGCGCCCAAAATCGCGGTGCCGATGGCCGACCCCACCATGCGGGTAAACACCGTACAGGCGGTGGCGATGCCGCGAATGCTGTAATGCGCCGCATTCTGCACCGACACTAAAAACGTGGTGTTGCACAACCCCATGCCGGCGCCGATCATAAACGCCGCCACCCGGCCCCACAGCAGGCCGCCGGTCGGCTGCAGCATCAGCAGGATCAGGCCGCCCGCCACCAACAGCAGCGCACCCAGCAACGCCGTCGCGCGGTACGAGGTCATCAGCATCAAACGGCCGCTCAGCGTGCTGGCCAGCGGCCAACCGATCGACATCAGCGCCAGCGTGGTGCCCGCCTCCAGCGGCGAGCCGCCCATTACGCCCTGAATGAAAGTAGGCAGGAAGGCGCTGATGCCCATCATCGCCGCGCCGATCACCAGCCCGCCGATGTTGCCGGCGACGATCACCCGGCTTTGCCACAGCGCCAACGGGAACAGCGGTTCGACCGCGCGCCGCTCCTGGCGGACAAGCAGCGCCAGCGACGCCGCCGCCAGCGCGAGCAACGGCGCCACCCACCATCCCAGGCTTTCCATCTGCAACAGCGCCAGCAGCAGCGCCGAAACAAACAGCGTCAGCCAGGCGGTGCCCGCCAGATCCAGCGCGTGCCGCCGCAGCTGCTGATGCGCCGGCAGATAGCGCCAGAGGAAAAGCATCGCCAGCAGGCCGATCGGCAGATTGACCCAGAAAACCAGCGCCCACGGCAGGTGCTGCACGATAAACGCCCCCAGCAGCGGGCCGATGATCGCCGACACGCCCCACACGCTCGACAGATAGCCCATCACCTTCGGCCGCTCGGTGGCGCTGTAGATGTCGCCGATGATGGTGGAGGCGATCGGCATGATGGCGCCGGCGCCCAGCCCCTGCAGCAGACGAAAGCCGATCAGCCAATACATGTCGGGGGCGAAGCCGCACAGCACCGATCCCAGCAGGAACAGCGTGGCGCCGAAGAAGAACACCCGCTTGCGGCCGTAGAGATCCGCCAGCCGGCCGTAGATGGGAATGGTGATCGCCTGCGCCAGCAAATAGACCGCGAACACCCAGCCCAGCAGCGAAAAGCCGCCGAGATCGCCGATGATGGTCGGCATGGCGGTGGCGACGATGGTGGCTTCGATCGCCGACATGAACATCGCCAGCATGCAGGCGATCAGGATCAGCGGGCGGTGGGTGATGGGTGCGGGTGAAACGTTATTTGTCATGGCGTTATACAGGCTTCCTGGCGTTTTTATTTTCCTTGAGTATATCAGCAAGCGTCTGCGCCGAGTCTATCCGCCCTCACATCCTGCCTTTGCCGGCGGCGAATCGCACCATTTGGACTTATTGTTACGGCGTAACGTTTTGCGGCGGATTTTTTTTACTTTCCACGCATCCCAGCGCTGACGCGGTCTGCGGCGCCAATCTGGGCAAACTCAATCAGCTGATTTTGTTCATAAAACTTGGCACGCTCAACGTCAGGGTGCTATACCTTCCCTAGCCGGCGCCTTTGGGCTTCGTGCTTTCTCGGGTTTAAATATCAGTATCTTATGCTGATTAACTCACGTATTGAGCCTACGTTCAGCACGCTGTGCCGAACGCACCCTTCGCTCAATCTCGCTAACCTCATGCGAAACGCCCGTTTTGTACCGCCACGCCCGCCGGGCAGTGGGTAACAATCAGAGCGGAATGCGCCGCCTATCGGCCGCTCCGCGCAACGGAGGACGCAACATCATGCACAAGTCAGCGCCATACCGGCGCCTGCTCCTCGGGAGCCTGCTGTTTATCGCCGTCGTCGCGCTGCTGGTTTACGGCATCGGCTGGGAAACCCTCAAATCGCGCCGGGAAGATTTGATTTACCTCGGCCAGCAGCACATGTTCCTGGTGGCGTGCTCCATGCTGCTGTCGCTGCTGGTCGGCATTCCCAGCGGCATCCTGCTGAGCCGCCCTTTCGCCCGCCGCTGGGCGGAGCACGTGATGCAGATCTTTAACGTCGGCAACACCCTGCCGCCGCTGGCGGTGCTGGCGCTGGCGATGGTGATCATCGGCATCGGCGACCGGCCGGCGGTGGTGGCGCTGTTCCTCGCCTCGCTGCTGCCCATCGTGCGCAATACCTATGCCGGCCTGCGTTCGGTGCCGCCGGCGCTGGTCGAGGCCGCCAACGGTATTGGCATGACCGCCGGGCAGCGGCTGCGCCAGGTCGAACTGCCCAACGCCCTGCCGGTGATCTTCGCCGGGGTGCGCATCGCAATGGCGATCAACGTCGGCACCGCGCCGCTGGCATTTTTGATCGGCGCCAGCAGCTACGGCGAACTGATCTTCCCCGGCATCTACCTGAACGACTTCCCGACGCTGATCCTCGGCGCCGCCGCCACCGCGCTGATCGCCCTGCTGCTCGATCTGGCGCTGGCCGGTCTCGGCCGCCGGCTCAGCCCGCACACCGCATCCTGATGGGAGAAACGCGATGACTCGATGGTTACAACGCCTCCGCCACGCGCTGCTGTTCTCCTTGCTGATGACCGGCGCGGCCGCCTGGGCCGCCCCGCTGACGCTGGCGAGCAAGAACTTTACCGAACAGCGCATTCTGTCGGCGATCACCGTGCAATACCTGCGGGCCAAAGGTTTTCAGGTCGAACCCAAGACCAATCTGGCCACGGTGATCACCCGCAACGCCATGATCAACAAACAGATCGACATGACCTGGGAATACACCGGCACCTCGCTGATCATCTTTAACCACATCAATAAGCGCATGACGCCGCAGGAAACTTACGACACGGTGAAAAAGCTCGACGCCAAACTCGGCCTGGTGTGGCTGCAGCCGGCGGACATGAACAACACCTACGCCTTCGCCATGCAGCGCCAGCGCGCGGAAAAAGAGCAGATTCGCACCATGTCGCAGCTGGTGGCCAAAGTGGAACAGGTGCGTAAAACCGACCCGAAACACAACTGGCTGCTGGGGCTGGATCTGGAGTTTGCCGGCCGCTCGGACGGCCTGAAGCCGATGCAGGCGCTGTACGATATGCCGCTCGATCGTCCGCAAATCCGCCAGATGGATCCCGGCCTGGTCTACAACGCCATCCGCGACGGTTTCGTCGACGCCGGGCTGGTGTACACCACCGACGGCCGGGTGAAAGGCTTCGATCTGCAGGTGCTCGAAGACGACAAGGGTTACTTCCCGAGCTATGCGGTCACGCCGGTGGTGCGCGCCGACGTGTTGCAAAACACGCCGGGGCTGGAAGAGGCGCTGAACACGCTGTCGAAACAGTTCAACAATCAGGTGATCACCGAGCTTAACGCCAGGGTGGATATCGACTACCAGACGCCGCAACAGGTCGCCGATGCGTTCCTCTAGCAGCGCGGCCTGATATAGGGAGGCATGATGAATACCATACTTTACGCCTGGCAAAACTGGGCCTATATCGCCGGATTGACGCTGGAACATCTGCTGCTGGTCGGCGCCGCCGTCGGCCTGGCGATCCTGATCGGCGTGCCGCTCGGCGTGCTGATCGTCCGCCATAAATGGCTGGCGACGCCGGTGCTGAGCCTGGCCACGCTGGTGCTGACCGTGCCCTCCATCGCCCTGTTCGGGCTGATGATCCCGCTGTTTTCCTTAATCGGCCACGGCATCGGCTACGTGCCGGCGATCACCGCGGTGTTCCTTTACTCGCTGCTGCCAATCGTGCGCAACACCCACACCGCGCTCGACAACCTGCCCGGCGGGCTGCGCGAAGCCGGCCGCGGCATCGGCATGACGTTCTGGCAACGCCTGCGCTGGGTGGAGATCCCGGTGGCGCTGCCGGTGATCTTCGGCGGCATCCGCACCGCCGTGGTGATGAATATCGGCGTGATGGCGATCGCCGCGGTGATCGGCGCCGGCGGCCTCGGCCTGCTGCTGCTCAACGGCATCAGCAGCAGCGACATTCGCCAGTTGATTACCGGCGCCGTGATGATCAGCCTGCTGGCGATCGTCCTCGATTGGTTATTGCACCGCTTGCAAATTGCGCTAACGCCCAAGGGGATCCGCTCATGATTAAATTGGAAAATCTGACCAAACAGTTCATGCAAAAGAACGGCACGCCGTTCAACGCCGTCGACAACATCAATCTGGACGTGCCGGAAGGCGAAATCTGCGTGCTGCTCGGCCCTTCCGGCTGCGGCAAAACCACCACGCTCAAGATGATCAACCGCCTGATCGAACCCACCGGCGGCACCATTCTGGTCAACGGCGAAGACACCAGCGCGCTGGATACCGTCAGCCTGCGCCGCAAAATCGGCTACGTCATCCAGCAGATCGGCCTGTTTCCCAACATGACCATCGAGGAGAACATCACCGTGGTGCCGCGCATGCTGGGCTGGGACAAAAAACGCTGCCACGATCGCGCCGAGGAGCTGATGAGCATGGTGGCGCTGGATCCCAAACGTTTTTTGCACCGCTACCCGAAAGAGATGTCCGGCGGGCAGCAGCAGCGCATCGGCGTGATCCGCGCGCTGGCGGCCGATCCGCCGGTGCTGCTGATGGATGAACCCTTCGGCGCAGTGGATCCGATCAACCGCGAAACCATTCAGAACGAGTTTCTCGACATGCAGCGCCAGCTGAAAAAGACCGTGATGCTGGTGAGCCACGACATCGACGAAGCGCTGAAGCTCGGCGATCGCATCGCGGTGTTCCGCCAGGGCAAGATCGTGCAGAACGCCAGCGCCGATGAGCTGCTGGCGCGGCCGGCCAACGACTTCGTCGCTTCCTTTGTCGGCCAGGATCGCACGCTGAAGCGCCTGCTGCTGGTGCAGGCCGGCGACGTGGCCGATCAACAGGAAACGGTGACGGTGCGGCGGGAGACGCCGCTAGTGGAAGCGTTCGGGCTGATGGACGATATTGACGCCCGCTCGGTGACGGTGGTGGACGCCGACGGCAAGCCGCTGGGGTACGTCAAGCGCCGCGAGGCGCGCGGCGCGCCGGGCGTCTGCGCCGACAGCCTGCACCGTTTCCGCGTCACCGCCCGTGCGGAGGAGAACCTGCGCGTGGTGCTGTCGAAGCTGTACGAGCACAACACCTCCTGGATGCCGATCGTCGATGAAGACGGCCGCTACAGCGGCGAAATCTCGCAGGATTACATCGCCGACTACCTCAGCTCCGGCCGCACGCGCCGGGTGCTGACGCCGCAATAACCCACGCCGGGGCGCTCGCCGCCCCGCCCACGCCGCAGTTTGCTAAAGATTCACTGGTCATCGGCCGGAGCGCCAAGCACAATGCGCTGATGACCCTTTGATTTTTCTCTCGACGCCGCCCACGCATGAAAAGATTGGTCCACCTGCACCACTATCGCGCCCTGTTGCGCAGCCTGTTTATCGCCGTGTTCATCGGCGTCGCCGCCGCTCTGGCGGTGTGGCTGTTCCACCGTTCGATGATTGGCCTCGAGTGGCTGCTGCTCGGCAATGCCGACGGCAGCCTGGTGGCCGCCGCCGCCGCGCTGCCCGGCTGGCGGCGCGCCCTCACTCCGGCGCTGGGCGGGCTGGCGGCGGGCCTGCTGCTGTATATGCATCAGCGCTACCGCCACCAGCGCCCGGCGGCGCCCACCGACTATATGGAAGCGATCGAGACCGGCAACGGCAAGCTGGACACCGGCGCCAGCCTGGTGAAGTGCCTGGCGTCGCTGCTGGTGGTGTCGAGCGGCAGCGCCATCGGCCGCGAAGGCGCGATGATCCTGCTGGCGGCGCTGGTGGGCTCGCTGTTCGCCCAGCGCTTTACGCACGAGAAAGAATGGAAACTCTGGGTGGCCTGCGCCGCCGCCGCCGGGATGGCCAGCGCCTATCATGCGCCGCTGGCGGGCAGCCTGTTTATCGCCGAGATCCTGTTCGGCACCCTGATGCTGGCCTCGCTCGGCCCGGTGGTGATCGCCGCGGTCAGCGCCCTGCTGATGACCAACCTGCTCAACGGCGGCCAGGCGCCGCTCTATCTGGTGACGCCGCTCGCCGCCCCCTTGCCGACGCAATACCTGCTGATGGCGCTGGTCGGCGTGGTGGCCGGCGCCGCCGGGCCGCTGTTTTTATGGCTGATGACCGCCACCGGCCACGCCTTCCGCTCGCTGCGGTTGAAGCCGCCGTTGCAGCTGGCGCTGGGCGGCCTGATCGTCGGGCTGCTTTCGCTGCTGTTCCCGCAGGTATGGGGCAACGGTTACAGCGTGGTACAGGCGCTGCTGATCGCGCCGCCGGGGGTGCTGCTGCTGGGGGCGATCCTGGTGTGCAAACTGTTGGCGATCCTCGCCAGCAGCGGGTCGGGCGCGCCGGGCGGGGTCTTCACCCCGACGCTGTTCGTCGGCGCCGCGCTCGGTTCGATCATCGGTCAGCTGTTTGGCCTGTGGCCGGGCATGGATGCGGCGGTGCCGCTGCTGCTGGCGCTGACCGGCATGGCCACCCTGCTGGCCGCCACCACCCATGCGCCAATCATGGCGGCGCTGATGGTGTTTGAAATGACCGGCGAATACGCGCTGCTGCCCGGCATTCTGCTCTCGTGCGTGATCGCCACCACCGTGTCGCGCGGCCTGCGGCCGGTGTCGGTGTATCACTCGGCGCCGCCGCCCAAACGCGAGGCTTAGAACTCGCCCTGCTGCAGGATTTTCCTGAACTGCGGGCACTGCAGGTGCTCGGGTTCAGGGCAATTGACCATGTGGCGCAGCCCGTCGCGCACCTGCATCAGGCGTTGGATATGGCGATCCAGTTCATCCGCCCGCGCCGCCAGCAGCCCGCGATCGAGCGCTATCTTGCCCCGTTCGTCAAACAAGGCGCTCATCTCGTCCAGCGTAAAACCGGCCAGGCGCGCCAGCGCGATCAGCCGCAGTTGGTCAAGCACGCCGGCGGCGTATTGGCGGCGCAAACCGTGGCGGCCCGTCGACGCGATCAGCCCCTTTTTCTCGTAATGCCGCAGCGCGGAAGGCGCGACTCCGCTCAGGCGCGCCACCGCGCCGATATCCAGTTCTTTTGCCATTGACTTGAAGCCGACTTTAAGTTGCACACTGTGCGCACATTATCACGTCACTGAGCCAAGGACACCCTATGACCCCCGATCTGTTAGTGCGCATCCTGTTAACCGGCGCCGGCGCCACCCTCTGCATGGATCTGTGGGCGCTGCTGCTGAAGCGGCGCTTCGGCATCCCTTCTCTCGATTATGCGCTGGTGGGCCGTTGGTTTCTCGGCATGTTCGACGGCCGCTGGTTTCACGCCACCATCGTTACGGCGCCGCCGCGCCGGGGGGAGAGAGAAATCGGCTGGATATTGCATTACGCCATCGGCATCGCGTTTGCCTTTATCCCGCTCGGGTTGGCGGGCAGCGAGTGGTATGCGACGCCGGAGCCGCTCATCGCGCTGTTGAGCGGCTGGCTGAGCCTGGCGGCGCCGTTTCTGGTGATGCAGCCCGCGCTGGGCTTTGGCGTGGCGGCGGCGAAAACCGCCTACCCACGAAAAGCGCGGCTCCTCAGCCTGCTCACCCACACGGTATATGGGCTGGGCCTGCTGATCGCCGCCCGGCTGTTGGCGACGCTCTGCGTCTGAACGGACTTACAGCAGCGTGGAAATATCGAGGTAGTGCGCCAGTTCGCGCTGCTCCGCGCGCGGTAGATACGGAATTTCACCCAGCAGCGGCGCGGGAATGCGCTGCTGCAGCGCCGTGATGGTTTCGGCATAGTGCGCCAACCCCGGGTTGATGCGGTTGGCGACCCAGCCCAGCAGCGGCAGACCGTCGTTGATGATCGACTGCGCGGTCAGCAGCGCGTGGCTGACGCAGCCCAGTTTGATGCCCACCACCAGCACCACCGGCAGCTGTTCCTGCACCACCCACTCGGCGTAAGGCCGCAGATCGTTCATCAGCACCCGCCAACCGCCGCTGCCTTCCACCACCACCGTGTCGGCTTTGGCGGACAGATCGCGCAGACCGCTGCTCATCACGCCATAGTTGATGTCCTCGGTTGCATGCGCGTGAAACACCTCATCCAGGCAGGTGATGGGATTGATCTCCTCGTAGGACAGCGGCAGGGTTGAGGTGGCCTGCAACACCAAAGCGTCTTTATTGCGGATGCCCTCACTGGTTTCCTGGCAGCGCGCGGCGATCGGCTTGTAGCCGGCCACCGAACGGCCATCGGCGGCCAGCGCCTGCATCAACCCGCGGGAAACCACGGTTTTACCGACGTCGGTATCCGTGCCTGTCACAAATAAACGCTTCAACATGAATAAAATGCCCCAGAATGCCCCGTTAACAATGTGTCGCCGCACCGGCGGCGAAGAAGTCTTGCGGAAAAATTCTAGGGGATGCGCCCTCATAGGGGCTTGAGGTAGCTCAATCTTTTGCGGAATTAATAAGAAGTTCTGATGTTAGCCCTGCAGCAGCTGCACCAGCAATGAACCGTTGTACAGCGCCTCTTTCACCAGCGCCGCGCCGGGCATGGTGCCCTGATTGAAGAACTGCGTGGATTCGACCTTGACCTGCTCGCTGTAGGCCGGCAGCGCCTGCTGACGAATGCAGGAGGCGATGGCCGGATGCAGGATCTCCGCCGCGCGGTTGAGCGGCGAGCCCACCAGGATCTTCTCCGGATTGAACAGGTTGACCATGATAGCCAGAATGCGCCCCACGCTGTGGCCGACGCCGAGGATAATGTCCCGCGCCAGCTGATCCCCCGCCAGCGCGGCGTCGCACAGTGATTCGACGGTCAGCGGCGCGCCGTGCAGGCTGGAGCTCATCGAGCCGCTCAGCCGCTGCTGGGCGATCTCCAGCATGTTCTCGATGCTGGCCACGGTCTCGAGACAGCCGTGGTTGCCGCAGTAGCAGCGTTTGCCGTAAGGATCGACCTGGGTGTGGCCGATCTCCACCACGCTGTGGCTGCCGGCGTGCAGCACATGGCCGCCGGTGATCACCCCGGCGCCGACGTTATGGTCGATCACCACCTGAATGACGTTCTGGCTGCCGCGTGAGGCGCCGTACAGCGCCTCGGCCATGGTCCAGGCGCTGATGTCGTGCTGCAGGTAAACCGGCAGGCCGGTGCGGGTTTCCAGCGCCGGGCCGAGCGGCATCTCCAGCACGTCGTAAAACGGCATGCGATGCACCACGCCGGACTGCACGTCGATCATGCCCGGCAGCGTGATGGCGATCGCCGTCAGCCGCTCCAGCTTGCTTTGGTGGCGGATAAAGAATTGGTCGACTTCGGTCAGGATGCGTTTCAGCAGCGGTTCGGGGTGTTCGGCCGCCAGCGGCAGCTGTTCCTCCACCACCAGTTTGCTGCTGAGATCGCGCAGCGCCAGCGTGATGCTGCCGCGGCTGATGCGGGCGGACAGGTAATGCCAGGCTTCGGTGTCCAGCACCAGGCCCACCGCCGGGCGGCCCCGGCTGCCGATTTCCTGGTACTCGGTTTCCTTGACCAGATGGGCTTCCAGCAGTTCGCGCACGATCTTGGTGATGCTGGCGGGCGCCAGCTGCGCGCGTTTTGACAGTTCGATGCGCGAAATCGGGCCCAGTTGATCGATTAGCCGATAAACCGCCCCCGCATTAGTCTGCTTGATTTGATCGATATGCCCAGGCTGCCCAACCGCAATCACAAACCTGCTCCTACTATTTTTCGCGCTTCTAAATAAAGACTAGGGGTTATGGTGGGGCTTTTGTCATACAGCGTCAACTATTTGATTCGTTATGTGATTTGCTGCACAAATTCCTCGCAATTTCAGCGTGAATCGAGTTTTATTTACCCGGTTTCGGCGTCATTTGAGCATCAACGCCATCAGCGCCTGCGCCGCAGCGGTCAGCGGCCGCCGGCGGTGATGCACCAGCCACACTTCGGTGGTGGCGTCCGGTTCCGCCAGCGGCAGATAGCGCACGCCGTCCACCCGCACCCGGGCGAAAGAGGCTGGCAGAATCGACACCCCCAACCCGGCGGAAACCAGCCCGATAATGGTCATCGCTTCGCCCACTTCCTGGGTGATGTACGGAGTTATGCCGGCCTTGCCGAGCAGCAGCAGAATTTCGTCGTACAGCGCGGTGCCCACTTCGCGCGAGAAAAACACGAACGGCTCCTGCGCCAGATGTTGGAAACGCAGTGCGCCGCCGGGCGTTTCCGCCAGCGGATGCCCTTGCGGCACCACCGCCACCAGCGGTTCGCGCAGCAGCAGCTGATAGTGAAGCGCTTCCGGCAGCCGCGTGTTGCGCATCACCCCCAGATCCAGCTCACCGTTCAGCAGCGGTTCGATCTGCTGTTTGGTGTTGATTTCGCGCATTTTGATATGCACCTGCGGCGAGTGCTGACGAAAGGCGCGCAGGCTGCGCGACACCACGCCGATAAAGGGCGCGGAAGAGGTAAAGCCGATGGTCATTTCCCCCAGTTCGCCGCGATCCAGACGCGCCGCCTTTTCCGCCGCGCGCCCGACCTGATCGAGCACCTGATAGGCTTCTTTGAGGAACATCTCCCCGGCCTGGGTCAAACTGACGTTGCGGTTGTTGCGCGCCAGCAGCCGCGCGCCGACCATCTCCTCCAGCGCCTGGATTTGCTGGCTGAGCGGCGGCTGGGAGATGCGCAGCCGCTCGGCGGCGCGGCCAAAATGCAGCTCTTCCGCCACGGCGATAAAGTAACGCAGGTGCCTCAATTCGATATTCATATTTAAAACGTCTTAATTTTAATTATTAATATATTAGACAAAAAAATCGCCGCTCCCTATCATTTTGTTATCTGCAAAGTGTCTGTTTATCTCCCCGAAGTTCGGTAAGGAAACGCTGTGACAACCCCTGTGCGTTCTGCGGCCGCGATGCCGTCGACGCTGGCCGCCAACGATGACGCGGCCGCTGCGCCAAAAGTAAAACGCTCCACCCTCAACAACAAACTCCCCTACATCGAACGCGGCACGCCGCAGTTTATGCGTGTGACGCTGGCGCTGTTTTCCGCCGGGCTGGCGACCTTCGCGTTGCTTTACTGCGTGCAGCCGATCCTGCCGGTGCTGTCGCAAGATTTCGGCGTCTCGCCGGCGGAAAGCAGCCTGTCGCTCTCGGTCTCCACCGGTATGCTGGCGATCGGCCTGATGTTCACCGGGCCGCTGTCCGACGCCATCGGCCGCAAATCGGTGATGGTGGTGGCGTTGCTGCTGGCGGCGGTCTGCACGCTGATCTGCGCCTTTATGACCAGCTGGCACGGCATTTTGCTGATGCGCGCGCTGATCGGCCTGTCGCTGAGCGGCGTGGCGGCGGTCGGCATGACCTATCTCAGCGAAGAGATCCATCCCAGCTTCGTCGCCTTCTCGATGGGGCTGTACATCAGCGGCAACTCGATCGGCGGCATGAGCGGCCGCCTGGTGACCGGGGTGTTGACCGACTTCTTCTCCTGGCGCGTATCGCTCGGGGTCATCGGCCTGTTCGCCCTCGCCGCCGCCTGCATGTTCTGGCGCATCCTGCCCGCCTCGCGGCATTTTCGCGCCAGCTCGCTGCGCCCGCGTACCCTGCTGATCAATTTCAAACTGCATTGGCACGATAAGGGCCTGCCGCTGCTGTTCGCGGAAGGTTTCCTGCTGATGGGCAGCTTCGTCACCCTGTTCAACTACATCGGCTATCGCCTGCTGGCGGATCCTTACCACCTGAGCCAGGCGATCGTCGGCCTGCTGTCGGTGGTGTACCTCACCGGCTCCTACAGCTCGCCCAAGGCCGGTGCGCTCACCTCTCGCTTTGGGCGCGGCCCGGTGCTGCTGGCCTCAATCGTGATTATGCTGATCGGGATCCTGATTACCGCGCTGCCGCAGGTGCCGGCGATCTTTATCGGCATGATGCTGTTTACCGCCGGTTTCTTCGCCGCCCACTCGGTGGCCAGCAGCTGGATCGGCCGCCGCGCGCGCCGCGCCAAAGGCCAGGCGTCGTCACTGTATCTGTTCTGCTATTACGTCGGCTCGAGCGTGGCCGGCACCCTCGGCGGCGTGTTCTGGCACAGTTTCGGCTGGAATGGCGTGGCGGCGTTCATCAGCCTGATGCTGCTGCTGGCGCTGCTGGTAGTGCATTACCTGAAACGCCTGCCGGAAGCGGCGCGCCTTTGAAGAGAAAAAGCCGCGGTGGTTTGCCGCGGCTTGTCATGCCAGTGCCTGTGATTATTGACCGGTTTTCCAGCGGGTGCGCAGGTACTCCACCGCCTTATCCGTTTGCGGCTCAGTCAGATAGCGTTGCCGGAACAGGATGGTTCCCCCCATTCCCGGCAGGCTTTCGTTGAGATCGAGCTGCCTTTTCAGTTCGGGAACGCCGCCCTCGACGGCCCAGGCCGGCTCACCGGCGGCAGGCGTGCCTACTTTATACAGCGCCACCCCGGCATAGAGCCGAACCGACGTGCCTTTCACCACCTCGGCCCACCAGTTGGCCAGCACGTCGTAGCGGACAATTTCGCGATCAAAAGGCCAATACAGCTGCGGTGCGATGTAATCGAGCAGCCCCAGTTTTACCCACTGGCGCGTATCGGCATAGGCCGTATCGTACGATGGCGCGCCTGCCCGCGTCGCCGAACCGTCAGGATCGTCCGCTTTGTTTCGCCATACGCCCGCCGGGCTGACGCCAAACGCAACCTCGGGCTTCAATGCTTTGACGGCGGCTGACACCTGTTTTATCAATTGCAGCGTGTTGTCTCTGCGCCAGGCGGCTTTGTCTGCAAATCCTTTGCCGTATGCGCGATACGTTCGTTCATCATCCAGCGGCGATTGCGGCGTTTCGTAATAGAAATAATCGTCAAACTGAATGCCGTCGACCTCATAGTTTTTGACGATTTCAGCCACCACGCCGGTGATCCAGTTGCGCACGTCGGGCAGGCCGGGATCGAGCACGAAGCGCTCGTTGGCGGTGCGTATCCAGTCGGGATGCAGCGCATAGACGCTGGCCGGCGGCGACTGCAGCGTATGATTGAGTGCCTCAATCGTCTGTGGGCGGGTATTCATGGAAACCCGATAAGGGTTCAGCCAGGCATGCACCTTGATGCCGCGCCGGTGCGCTTCTTGCAGCATAAAGGCCAGCGGATCATAGCCGGGATCCTGGCCAACGGTGCCGGTCAACACCTCAGACCAAGGCAAGATGTTTGAGCGCCACAGGGCCGTGCCGTCCGGTTTAACCTGAAAATAGACCGTGTTAATCCCGGTTTTCACCATCTCGTCCAGCGCGTCCGTCAGCCCCTGTTTCTGCTGGCAAACCCGCTCTTGCGCGGTTTCCGCCTTCAGGGAGGCCGCCGGCGGCCAGTCCAGGCCAATGACCGTGGCCAGCCAGATGCCCCGCATCGGTGTTATCGGCGGTGTCGGCCGCGGAGGCTTCTCCGGTTCGGGTGGCTTGGCGCATCCGCTCACGCCCAGCATGGCGGCCATCAACAGCCATCCGCCTAATTTTGTTGCGCCTGTCGGCATCCTGATTCTCCTTCCGTGAGTGACGGTTATCCCATGTCGTTGCGTGCAGAGCAAGAAACTGACCGCTTTCAAGCTGCCGGCGTCGCCTTTTTCAGACGACGCCGGTGTCCTTATCCCATCACCAGCTCAGCCCAGTCCCGCGAGGGAACGCCACCTTGCCCGTATTGGTTTCCGCATCGTAGTCATGCCAGGTGTTGACCGGCAATTTGCCCTGCGGTTTGATTTTGCCCGTCAGCACCTGCGCCAAAGAGACCATCGAAGGGCCGCGCCACACGCCGCTGTCATAACCGTAGTAGGCGTAGGTGGCGACAGCCGCCTCCACCTCTGCGGCATAGTTCACGATATCGTAAGGGGCGCGCAGTGAGAGGTGAACACGTTTTTTCCCCTGCTCGGCGGCGTATTTCAACCAGCCCGGATAAGGGCTGCCGTCATTGCCCGCTCCGGTTGCGGAAGTCACCACCCCATCCTGCTCGGCAGGCGTAAAGCGGGTTGACAGCGTTCCGAGCAGGAACACGTCGCAGCCGGCAATATGCTCTCTGATCTGGGCATCGCTCAGTTCCGTTTCCTTCGCGGCAACGACGTTCTGATACCCCTCCTGCGCCATCACGCGCGCAATGCCGTTGGCCTGCTCGCCCCACGGGGTCAAAATAAAGTAGCGCAGCGTTTTGTCCTTCAACGGCAACAGGCTGTGGCGATTGATCACCACGGTAATGGAGCGATCGGCGATGCGTTTTTCCAGCTTGTGCGCTGAGGACGAAGCGTCGTTGGAACAGGGGTGATCGCGATGCCCCATCAGGTTATGGCGTAATTTGAGGCGCAAAATTCGCTCGACCGAGGCATCGATATCGGCTTCGTTGAGATAGCCCGTTTTCACCCTGTCCGCAAGGTAACGGATCAGATCCGGCAGCAAGCGCGCCTGGGCCGGCGAGGCGATGCTGACAGGCATCAGGGCAATATCCACCCCGGCGGCAAAGACGTTTTCAGCGGCCGCTTGCTGGCTGAAATGCTCGGCAATCGCGCCCATATCCAGCGCGTCTGAAATCGTTACGCCGGCATACCCCAATTCATTGCGCAGGATCTGGGTCTGAATTTCATGCGACATGGTGGCCGGCACCGTGATTTTTTCACCGCTGCGGGTGTCTATCTGGCGGTTATCCAGTGCCGGATACTGAATATGGGCGGTCATGACCATGTCCGGCGCCGCGCAGCGATCGATGGCCTGCTTGTAAGGGGCGATATCGATGGCAAAAGCCTCTTCCCGCGTGCGATCGACGCGCGGCAAACCGGTATGCGAGTCGGTCGAGGTGCTGCCATGGCCGGGGAAGTGCTTGTAAGCGGTGATCAGCCCCTGCTGTTTCATGCCCGCCACCATTTTCTCTGCCAGACGGGAAACGGTGTTCTTATCATCGCTGAAGGCGCGAACGTTAATCACCGGGTTGAACGGGTTGGTGTTGACGTCCACGACCGGGGCAAAGTTGGTATTGATATGCAACGCGCGCATATCCTGGGCCATCAGTTTGCCTTGTTCAACGGCGAGATGTTTATCCGCACCGCCCTCAATCGCCGCCGCGAGCGCCATATTGCCGGGAAATGAGGCATAGTCGCCGCGCGGCAGCCGGAAAACGTTACCGCCTTCGTTGTCGGTGCCAATAAACAAACGAATGCCCGCGTGGGTTTTCATCGCGGCATACCAGGCCGTCAACGTGTTGATCTGCTGCTTGTCTTTCAGATTATTGGCAAACAGGATCACCCCACCCACGTGGTTATCGGCGATCAGCTTGCCAATGGCTTCATCGGGAACGGTCATATCCTGATTGCTGTTACCGCTCCGATCCCAGTAGCGAAAATCCAGCATGATTTTTTGCCCGATTTTCTCTTCCAGCGTCATGTTTTTGACTTTCTGTTTAATATCCACAGTGAACCTCCGTTTAAAGCGCCCGTTAATGACAGAAGAAAAGATAACCCCAAGGGCTCATCGCGTCCTGCCATTCCGTTTGTTCCAGCGTTTGGACAACGGCGAGCGGAAAATGGATTAAACAAAACACAAACGAACAGGATAAAATCCATAAATTAATCAAAACACTACGCATACAGAGTGTATTGCGTGCCCTGCCGCCAAAGACCGTTATGGCGTATTTTCCGCTGATAAGCCGGGTGGCCAATGAAGCCGCCTTTTCCCCGGTGGCCTATGTTGCCCCCAGTCTGCTACTCTTCTATAGTATGTTGTAACTAAAACAGGAAGGTGCGATGAGCAGATACGATGTGATAGGCCGGATGAACGCCTGCTTTAGCGAACTGGAGCAGGCGCTCGGCGCGCTGCAGCAGCAGATCGCCCCGCTGCGGTTGCTGGCGGCGCGGGTGTTCAGCCTGCCGGAGGTTGAAAAAGGCCAGGAACATCAGGCCATCTCACATATCGCGGTCGAACAGCATGTGGGGCAAGCGGCGCGCGATCTGGCGCTGGAGCACTATCAGCGGCTGTTTATCCACCATAACCGGGAGAATGTCAGCAGCAAGGCCGCCGTTCGCCTGCCCGGCGTCATCTGTCTGGCGGTGGAGCAGCCGGAGTATCAGGCGCTGCAAACGCAGCTGGCGCTGATCAATCGCCTGAAGGGCGAGCTGGAACAGATTATCACCGTCGATTCCGGCCTGGCGCCGGAGCAGCGTTTCGAGTTCGTGCACACCCATCTGCACGGGCTGATTACCCTCAGCGCCTATCGCACCCTCACCGCCCTGACCAATCCCGACTCCGTGCGCTTCGGCTGGGCCAACAAGCACATCATCAAAAACGTCAAGCGGGACGACATCCTGGCGCAGCTGGAGAAAAGCCTGAAAGCCGGCCGCGCGGTGCCGCCGCACAGCCGTGAACAGTGGGCTGCCCTGGTCAGCCGCGAGATAGACGACGTCAGCCGCCTGCCGCAGCACGCGACGCTGAAAATCAAGCGGCCGGTCAAAGTGCAGCCGATCGCCCGGGTGTGGTATCAGCAGCAGCAAAAACAGGTGCAACACCCCTGCCCGCTGCCGCTGATCGCCCTGTGTCAGGTTGAAAACGGCGCCGCGGTGCCGAAGATTGGCGAGCTGCTCAACTACGACGTCGACGCGGTGAAACACCGCTACAAACCCGACGCCCGGCCGCTGCGGCTGCTGGTACCACGCCTGCACCTGTATACCGACGACGCTACTCGCTGAGGGCATACACCCGCAGGCGATGGCCGTCCGGATCCCGCGCCACGAAGGTGTAACCGAACGCCATCTCGGTCGGCGTTTGTTCAATCGGCAGCCCGAGTTCGCGCCACTGGTTATAGTGCGCTTCGACCTCTTGCGGATCCTGGCACAAAAAGCCCAGTTCACCGCCGCCGCCGGTCAGGGTCGCCGCAGGTTTTACCCCCTGTTTGGCCCACATCCCCAGCTTAAAGCCGTTGTTGAGCACGAACAGGGCGAAGCCGGGAGAAAGTTCCATCGGCGCCTGTCCCAGTAAGCGTTGATAAAAGGCGGCGCTGTTCAGCGGGTTATCGACGTAAAGCAGGGCCATGCTGGGAAGGGTCATCGGTCTGTCCTCTGGGTGATGGGAACCGGCCGGTTCCCGATAGGCACAGACTAAAGCGCGCTACTGACAGTTTATGGCAGCAGCGTGCCGCTATTGCTCCGCAATGCCCTCGCTGAGGCGCCACTCTTTCAGCAGCCGCCGCCGGCCGCGCGGATAGCGCTGTTCCAACGGCATGGCGGCCTGAATGCGATCGAGGCGAAAATGGCGAAACGCCTGGCGCAGCTCGCACCAGGCGACCAGCACCTGGAGCTGGTCGAAAAAGCCCAGCGCAAAGGGCCACAGCAGGCGTTCGCTGCGCTGCCCCGCCAGATCGAGATAGCCGATATGCAGCTTGCGCTCGCGGCGGATGGCGTCACGGATCAGCACCCGCAGCTCATCCGCCACCGGCGGTGCCTGAACCGGCGCGATCAATAGCGTATTGGCCTCCAGCTCCTCCCGCAGCGCCGGCGGCAGCACGGCGGCGATCTTGGCCAGCGCCTGGCCCGCCGCACTCGCCAGTTGGCTGTCGCCGCGGCGGCTGACCCAGCGCATCCCCAGCACCAACGCTTCTGTCTCCGCCTGCGAGAACATCAGCGGCGGCAGCATAAAGCCAGGGCGCAGCACATAGCCGACGCCCGCCTCGCCGGCGATCTCCGCCCCCTGCTGCTGCAGCGTGGCGATATCGCGGTACAGCGTGCGCATGCTGATGCCCAGCGTCTGCGCCAGCGCATGGCCCGCCACCGGATAACGGTGACTGCGCAGCAGCTGCATCAGATCGAGTAAACGTTGTGCGCGCGACATCTTGATTTCTCCACAAAAAAGGGCTTACCTCAGTAAGCCCCCGGTTGCCTCACAGATCAATCATTTCTGCATGCTGCCGACCATCGCTTCCGGCCGCACCCACTCGTCGAACTGCGCTTCGGTCAGGTAGCCCAGCTTCAGCGCCGCGGCTTTCAGCGTCAGCCCTTCCTTGTGCGCTTTCTTGGCGATTTCCGCCGCCTTGTCGTAACCGATGTGGGTGTTGAGCGCCGTCACCAGCATCAGCGATTCGTTCAGCAACTGGGTGATGCGATCGCGGTTCGGTTCGATGCCCACCGCGCAGTGCTCGTTGAAGCCCTGCATGCCGTCGGCCAGCAGGCGGATCGACTGCAGGTAGTTGTGGATCACCATCGGGCGGAACACGTTCAGCTCGAAGTTGCCGGAAGCGCCGCCAATGTTTACCGCCACGTCGTTGCCCAGCACCTGGGCGCACAGCATGGTCATCGCCTCACACTGGGTCGGGTTGACCTTGCCCGGCATGATGGAACTGCCCGGTTCGTTCTCCGGGATCGAAATCTCGCCGATGCCGCAGCGCGGGCCGGAAGCCAGCCAGCGCACGTCGTTGGCGATCTTCATCAGCGAGGCCGCCAGCCCTTTCAGCGCGCCATGTCCTTGCACCAGCGCGTCGCAGGTCGCCAGCGCTTCGAACTTGTTCGGGGCGGTGACGAACGGCTGATGGGTCAACTCCGCCAGCGCTTTAGCCACGCGCACCGCGTACTCCGGATGGGTGTTCAGCCCGGTGCCGACCGCCGTGCCGCCAAGCGCCAGCTCGGCGATGTGCGGAATACTGTCCTCGATGTGTTTCAGATTGTGCGCCAGCATCGCCGCCCAACCGGAGATCTCCTGCCCCAGGGTCAGCGGCGTGGCGTCCTGCAGATGGGTGCGGCCGATTTTGACGATGTCGCGGTAGGCTTCAGCCTTGTCGCTCAGCGTCTTGTGCAGCACTTTCAGCTCGGGGATCAGATGTTCGCGCAGCGCAATCACCGCCGCCACGTGCATCGCGGTGGGAAACACGTCGTTGGAGCTCTGGCTTTTATTGACGTCGTCGTTCGGGTGCACCTTGCGCTCTTCACCGCGCACGCCGCCCAGCAGCTCGCTGGCGCGGTTGGCCAACACTTCGTTCATGTTCATGTTGGTCTGGGTGCCGGAACCGGTTTGCCAGATCGACAGCGGGAACTGGTCGGCATGGCTGTCCGCCAGCACTTCGTCGGCGGCGCTGATGATGGCGGCGCCCCGTTCGGCCGGCAGCAGCCCCAGATCCACGTTCACCTGCGCGGCGGCGCGCTTGGTCAACGCCAGCGCGTGGATCAGCGCGGTCGGCATCTTTTCGGAGGAAATGCGGAAATGCGCCAACGAACGCTGGGTTTGCGCGCCCCACAGCTTGTCGGCCGGTACTTCGATGGGGCCCATAGAGTCTTTTTCGATACGAACGCCTGCCATCATTATCTCCTTAGCATAATTCCTAAAATCGTAGGGTTGAGCCGACGCGCTACCCCCCGTCGGCATGCACTCCCAGTATAGTGACATAATAACTATTCGCATTAAGAGAGTTATCTCACAGCACGTTTCATCTTTTTTACCCATTAACGACGCGGTTATTTTCCATCGGTTAACCCGCGGCGAAATAAACGGCCGGGAATGAGCCAGGAGAATAAAAGTGTGGCTAATCATTAACGCGGATGACGCGAATTAAAATTATTGATGCGCTGCGCCTGTAAATGATTGAGCTCATCGATACGTTGTTGCTGCAGATGATTGATCTCGTCGTAGGCGTCCTGCCGTTCATGATGCCGATAGGCCCCGGTCGCCACCGCGCCGGCGGTGAGCGCCAACGGGTGCGCCACGGGCACGATCGCGGCGGGAACCGCGACCGGCGCGGGTGCAACGACGATCGGCGCCGGCGCGATCGCCACGGCGCGCGGCGCCGCGTAGGGATAGGTGACAATCACCGCCGCCTGGGCTGCGCCGGCGCAAAGCCCCAACAGCAACAACAGTTTTTTCATGCAACAGACCTCTGGTTTTGTTAAATCGACTCGTTAGCCGTTACGGTAAAGGGGTCTGACGCGCAGGTTTAAGCTCGGCGTGTGATCGCCCGGCGCAGCGCGAAAATAATAATAAGGGAATGGCTCAGACGGTAAAAAATAAATTCAGCAGTCATATTTTGACATGCTGAATAATAAATAATGCGGCAAGATGAGCGGACTATCGGCAATAATCCCGCCGGTTCAAAAAATAATCGAACGGCGGGTTTTCCGGGCCGCCTTGAGGCCTGCGCGCCAATTGAGGCGCCGATCGTTATCACGCTATACTTTGGCCCCGTTGCCGGGCGCGACGTTATTCGGCGTTGTTTTGATCGCGCCCATGATTTTTCCTGCCGACGCGGGCGTATGATGGTTGTCGGCACAGATTTAACTAACCGTATAAAATCAGTAAGTTATTGCCATCCGGTACGGCAATGACGCTAAGGACGTTTATCGACATGCAAAAAATGACCAACGCGGTACAGAATTACGCCTGGGGCAGCCACGATGCGCTGACCCGTCTTTACGGCATCGCCAACCCTGATAATCTGCCGATGGCCGAACTGTGGATGGGCGCCCATCCCAAGAGCCCTTCCCGCGTGCCGGGCGCCGACGGCGAGCTGCGTTCGCTGCGCGATCTGATCGATGAAGACCAGCCAAAACAGCTGGGCGCCAACGTCGCCAGCCGCTTTGGCGAGTTGCCGTTCCTGTTTAAAGTACTCTGCGCCGATCAGCCACTGTCGATCCAGGTCCACCCGAGCAAAGCGGCGGCCGAAATCGGCTTCGCGAAAGAGAATGCCGCCGGCATCCCCCTGAGCGCCGCCGAACGCAACTATAAAGATCCCAACCACAAGCCCGAGCTGGTGTTCGCCCTCACGCCGTTCCTGGCGATGAACGGCTTTCGCGAACTGGCCGATATCGTTTCCCTGCTGCAACCGATCGCCGGCGCACACCACGACATCGCCGCCTTCCTGCAACAGCCGGACACCGCGCATCTCGCAACCCTGTTCGCCAGTCTGTTGACGATGAGCGGCGAGCAAAAGTCGCTGGCGCTCGGCGTATTGAAAGCCGCGCTCAACAACCAGCAGGGGGAACCCTGGGATACCGTACGCTTTATCGCCGGCTTCTATCCGGACGACAGCGGCCTGTTCTCACCGCTGCTGCTGAACGTGGTGCAGCTCGCGCCGGGCGAAGCGATGTTCCTGTATGCCGAAACGCCGCACGCCTACCTGAAAGGCGTGGCGCTGGAGGTGATGGCCAACTCGGACAACGTGCTGCGCGCGGGCCTGACGCCGAAATTCATCGACGTGCCCGAGCTGCTGGCCAATCTGCAGTTCCGCCCGCAGCCGGCTTCCGGCCTGCTGACCCAGCCGGAGCCACGCGGCAACGAGCTGTTCTTCCCGATTCCGGTGGAGGATTTCGCCTTCTCGCTGCACGATTTGACCGCCGCCCCGCAGGCGCTGGCGCAGCAAAGCGCCGCCATCGTGTTCTGCGTCACCGGCGAAGCGACGCTGGAAAAATCCGGGCAACGCCTGACGCTCAAACCGGGCGAATCCTGCTTTATCGGGGCTTTCGAATCCCCGGTCAACGTCAGCGGCAGCGGCCGCATCGCCAGGGTTTATAACCAGCTGGCCTAACCGTTGATAAATTTCAGCAAATTGCTTGCTGAAAGCGAGAGCTACCCCCACAATTAAACGCCTGCGGGCGTTTATTTTCGGCCCCTATTTGCCCCTCCCGCGCAACGGAGGGTGATAAGAAAAAAGGATGAAACAGAGCTATGAAAAAATCGTTAGTCGCTGTCAGCGTCATTGTGGTTCTTGGCGCAGCATGGACCGGGGCATCCTGGTACACCGGGAAACTGATCGAGCAGCACATGGGCGAAGTCGTCGACAACGCCAACGGCCAGCTGAAAGCTTACCTGCCGAAAGCCGGCGTGAAGCTGAGCTATGAAAATTACCAGCGCGGCCTGTTCAGCAGTAAAGTGCGTTATGTGCTGCGCTCCGACGGCACGGATACCAGTGAAGACGCGGCGCTGAAAGCCGGTGAAGAAGTGGCGTTCCTGGAAACCATCGATCACGGCCCGTTCCCCTTCGCCCAGCTGAAAAAATTCAATCTGCTGCCGAGCATGGCGTCGGTGCATACCGAGCTGGAAAATACCCCGGCGGTGAAAGGTCTGTTTGACACCACCAAAGGCAAATCGCTGTTTACCGCCGATTCGCGCATCTCTTACAGCGGGGACACCTCGTCCGCCATCGACATCATCCCGCTGGACTACCAGAAGGATAAGTCTTCGCTGAAATTCAGCGGCGCCACCATTAACGCCGATGTGTCCAGCGATCTGAAAAAATTCGTGCTGGACGCCAATAGCGACAATATCGTGTTCGCCAGCCCGAACGAATTCGGTCAAAACGAGCAGATCACCTTCCAGGGCTTCAACCTGAAAGGCAACAGCAACGAGAGCAAATTCGGCGTGAAGCTCGGCGATCAGACGATGACGCTCAAGCAGTTCAAACTGACGATCGACGGTAAAGATACCGTGGCGTTGGACGGTTTCAACCTGGTGAGCAAGTTCGGCGAGCAAGGCAGCAGCAACATCGGCGGCCAGATCGACTACACCATGGACGCGCTCAAGGTGCAGGGCAACGATTTCGGCGCCGGCAAGCTGGCGCTGAAAATCGACAACGTCGACGGCAAGGCGCTGAAAGACTTCGCCGACAGCTACAACCGCCAGACCATGGCGCTGCTGCAACAGGGCGAGAACCTGGATCCGGCCGTGTATGAGCAGCAAAACGCCGAGCTGTTGCAAAAGAACCTGCCGCTGCTGCTGAAAGGCAACCCGAGCCTCAGCATCGCGCCGCTGAGCTGGAAAAACAGCAAGGGCGAGAGCACCTTCACGCTGGATCTGGCGCTGACCGATCCGAGCAAGGCCGCCTCCCCGGCGCAATCGCCGGATCAGCTGATCGCGCAGGCGGTTAAAAAGCTGGATATCAACCTGACCATTCCGGAAGCGATGGCCACCGAAGTGACCGCGAAAACCGCGCTGTTGCAGGGTTACAATGCGGAAGACGCGCAGAAACTGGCGCAGCAGCAAGTGCAGGGCCTGGCGGCCATGGGCCAGATGTTCAAGCTGACCACCCAGAAAGACGGCGTGATCGCGAGCACGTTCCACTATGCCGACAACCAGGTTGACCTCAACGGCAACAAGATGTCGCTGCAAGAGTTCATCGGCCAGTTCGCCATGCTGGGCGCCCCGGCGGAAGACGCTGAACCTGCGCAGGAAGCGGAACCCGCTCCGGCACCGGCGCAGTAATCGACTGACAGCCGGATCAAGGGCCCCCTGCGGGCCCTTTTTATTTACCCCATTTCCGCGGCGTAAACCGCATCGCGGATCTGCTGCGGATAGCGGCCGCACATGCCTTCAAACGCGGTGTTGGTCAGTATCACCACGCTCAGCTGCGCCTGTGGATCAAAGAACCAGCTGTGGCCGTAAACGCCGCCCCAGGTCAGCGTGCCGGCCTGCTGCGGCGTCTGCGCGGCATCTGCGTCCACCAGCAGCGCCCCGCCGAAACCGAATCCCCAGCCCGGCCCTTGCGTTTGCGCCTGCGCCCCCACGTGCGGGCTGCGCAGCAACGCCACCGTGTCCGGCCGCAACATGTCCTGCCCGCCGCTGCGCAACGCCTCCACCAGGCGCAGCACATCGTCGGCATCGCCGACCATGCCCGCGCCGCCGGAAGGATAGGCCCCGGCGTTAAGCGCCCGCGCGGGTGAAAACAGTACCTCGCCCCCCGCCATCTCCTCCGGCAGCGCCAGCCGCAGGCCTTCATGCATGCGCTGCGGCCCTTGCGGCGTGTTGTAATACGGCGTCGCCAGGTTCGCGGCGTCCGCCGCATAAAACGCGGTATTGCCGAGCCCCAGCGGCCGCGCCACCCATTCGACAAACAGCTGCGGCAGCGGCATGCCCGTCACCCGTTCCAGCACCGCGCCAAGCACGTCGATCGCCAGCGAATAATTGAAGCGCTCCCCCGGCGCCGACAGCAACGGTGCCTGTGCCAACAGCCGCAGGTTTTGCTCTAGCGTCAGCGTCGACAGCTCCACGCCGTCCTGGATCCCCAGCTGATGATAAACGCCCGCCGGCGGCTGGTTCAGCCGATAGTCCAGCCCGGCGGTGTGGCTCAGCAAATGACGAATCTTGATCGCCGGGCGCCGGCCGTCCGCCAACGCCGGAGTGAACCACGGCAGCCAGTCGCTGACCGCGTCATCCAGGCTCAGCTTGCCCTGCTCTATCAGGCGCAGCGCCGCCAGCGTGGTATAGGGTTTGGAGACCGACGACAGCCGGAACTGCGTTTCTCGCCGCATCGGCCGCCGCGCTTCGCGATCGGCATAGCCGGCCGCCCCGGCGTAGCAAATCTCGCCCCGCCGCGCCACCAGCACTACGCTACCCACGATGCGCCCTTCGGCCATCGCCTGTTGATCGATCGCCGCGATCCGTTCTGTTAACGCCCGTTGTTCTGCCGACATGATTTTCATCTCTCTGATGGAAAGTTAAATCAGTCTAAAACCTTCGTCATAAATTAAAATAAGGCATAATTTAATGAATCATTAAGCACAGGTTATTGATAGATGAGTTCACTCCTGCAGCTATTGCCCTATTTCGAAGCCGTCGCGCGCCTGGGCAACTTTACCCGCGCGGCCAGCCAACTGGGCGTCACGCCGCCGGCGGTGTCACAAAACATTCAGGCGCTGGAGAATCAGCTGGGAGTGCGGTTATTTCATCGCACCAGCCGCTCGGTGCGCCTCAGTGACGAGGGCCGGTTGTTCTATCAGAAGGTATCGCCGGCGATGAGCCAGATCGACGTGGCGGCGGACGACGTGCGCGCTCTGGGCGCGCAGCCGGCGGGCCTGCTGCGCATTACGCTGCCGCAGCTGGCCGCCTCGCTGCTGGTGATGCCGCACCTGGCGGCGTTTCAGCGGCGCTATCCCGAGGTGCAGCTGGAACTGTTTACCGAAGACCGCTTTTCCGATCTGGTGCTGGGCAGTTTCGATGCCGGCATTCGCATGCATGCCATGCTGCAAAAGGACATGATCGCCGTGCCGATCGACAACGGCCAGCGCCGGGTGCTGGTCGCCTCGCCCGACTATCTGGCGCGCTGCGGCGTACCGACCACGCCGGACGATCTGCCCGCTCACCACTGCCTGCGCTACCGTTTTCCCGGCAGCGGCAAACTGGAACCCTGGTATTTCAGCCTGGGCGACGATGAACGCGCGCTGGACGTCAGCGGCAGTTTGATTTTTAACGAAGATCGGCTACTCAAGGATGCGGCGTTGGCGGGCCTGGGTATCGCACAGCGTTTTCAGGGCACGGTGTTGCAGGAGCTGGCGCAGGGGCAACTGGTGGAAGTGCTGCCGGATTACGCCAGCGAAGCGTCGGGGTTTTTCATCTACTTTCCCGCCGGCCGGCATCTGCCGCTCAAGCTGCGCGCCTTTATCGATTTCATGCGCGAGCAACGTGAACGGCAGCATCGCTGGTAGGGGCGCCTCGTCGGCGCCCCTGGCCGTCAGCGCTTCTCCAGCGCCTGGACGATGTGGTAAGCCGCCTCGACGCGATCGTCGTTCGGGAACCACTTGTTGGCCAGCATCACCACGGCGATATTTTTCGCCGGGATAAATACCGCGTAGGTGGAGAAGCCGCCGGTGGAGCCGGTTTTGTTATACCAGCCGGCGCGCAATTCCGGCTGCGGCGGCGTGATGGCGGTGGCCGGCGTGCCGTTCATGATCATCCCGGCGTTGTTGCCTTCAATCAAACGCGACAGTTTCACCGGATACGGGTAGTTCTCCCACATCAGATCCTGCGTGAACGCGCCCGCCTTGTAATAACCGACGTGCGTCGCGGCCAGCGCGTCGCGCCACGGCTGCGCCACCTTCACCTGCTGCAGGTTGGCGTCCAGATAGCGAATCAGATCGCGAGCGTTGGATTTGATGCCGTAAGATTCGGCGTCCAGCGGGCCGGGATTGACCCGCACCGGCTTATCGTCCTTGCTGTAACCCTGCGCATAGTTAGCCATCTGCGCCGCCGGCACCTGAACGTAGGTGTGGCTCATGCCCAGCGCCGGCAGCATCCCCTGTTCCATCGCCTGGATAAACGGCTGGTCGAGGCTCTTGGCGGCGATCATGCCCAGCATGCCGATGCCGAGGTTGGAATAGACCCGATAGCTGCCCGCCGGGTGTTTCGGCTGCCAGGCCCGGTAGTAGGCCATCAGCTGGGCGTTGTTGGTGACGTCGTCCGGCACGAACAGCGGCAGGCCGGAGGTATGCGTCGCCAGATTCAGCAGGCTGACGCCGTCGAAGGCGCTGCCGCGCAGCTCGGGCAGGTAGCGGCTGGCCGGATCGTTGAACGACAGCTTGCCCTGCTGCTGCGCATAGACCGCCAGCGTCGCGGTGAAGGTTTTGCTCAGCGAGCCCACTTCGAACAGCGTCTCCTCGGTGATCGGTTTGCCGGTCTGCTTCGAGGCGACGCCATATGGGTAAATCTGCTGTTTGCCGTCGACCGACACGGCGATCGCCATGCCCGGTACGCCATATTTTTTCATCAGCGGCTGAATAACGGCGTCGATATCCTGCTGCTGCGCGGCCTGAGCGGTCGGCAAGATCAGTGCGGCGATCAGCGCTGCCGCCAGGCGGTTCATTTTCGTCATGATAGAAGCTCTTAGGTTGCAGGGTATCAGCCGCGGCCAAAAGTTTTTATTGGCGTTATGCACGGCGCTTTCCCTGATTGATGATGTCATTCCTTTACGGCTGCCGCGACGCTCACAGCAGCCGCGCCAAATATCGGATTTTGCCGCCGGGTTGACAAGCGATAATAATTTCAGCCAGCATAAAGAAAAACTTATGGCTATCGACAATGCGCAATCGACTTCCCCTCAACGCCCTGCGGGCGTTCGAATCCTCCGCTCGCCACCTGAACTTCACCCGCGCCGGTCTGGAGCTGCGCGTCACCCAGGCCGCCGTCAGCCAGCAGGTGCGCATGCTGGAAGAACAGCTGGGCATTCAGCTGTTCCGCCGCCTGCCGCGCGGGCTGGATCTGACCGAAGAGGGCCAGGCGCTGCTGCCGGTATTGAGCGACGCCTTCGACCGCATCGAAGCGGTGCTGCAGCAGTTCGAAGGCGGGCATTTCCACGAGGTGCTGACGGTGGCGGTGGTCGGCACCTTCGCCGTCGGCTGGCTGATGCCGCGGCTGGCGGCATTCCGCACGGCGCACCCGTTTATCGATCTACGGGTGCTGACCCACAACAACCTGGTCAATCTGTCGGCCGACGGCATGGATTTCGCCATCCGCTTCGGCGAAGGCCTCTGGCCCGCCACCTGCAATATCAAGCTGTTCGACGCGCCGCTGACGGTGCTCTGCCCGCCGGCGGTCGCCGCGCGCCTGCGCACGCCGCAGGATCTGCAGCACGAGCAGCTGATGCGCACCTACCGCAAGGATGAATGGGAGCACTGGTTCGCGGCGGCACAGGTGACGCCGTGGCGGATCAATGGCCCGGTGTTCGACTCGTCAAGGCTGATGGTGGAAGGCGCGATCCAGTGCGATGGCGTGGCGCTGGCGCCGGTCAGCATGTTCCGCCGCGAACTGGCCGCCGGCGCGCTGCAGCGGCCGTTCGCCGCCGAGGCCGCGCTCGGCGCCTATTGGCTGACCCATTTGAAATCGCGAGATCTGACGCCGGCGATGAAAACCTTTATCGGCTGGATCCGCCGGGAGGCGGAGGAGGAACAGCAGCAGGGCTAGGCAGAACCGCGCCGGATCAACGTCGGCGGCAGAATGACGTTCTGCGCCGGCAGCTCGGCGTCACCGATGCGCTGCAGCAGGCGCGCGGCGGCGCTGCGCCCCACTTCCCGCGCCGAACTGGAGACGAAGGTCAGCGGCGGCTCGGTCAGTTCGGCCTCCGGCACGTCGCCAAAGCCGATCAGCGCCACCTGCCGCCCGTAGTAGGCGTCGACCCCGTCCGAACCGATGCTGCGGCCGCTGCGCGCCAGGCCAAAATAGGCGCCGAGCGCCACCGACGCCTTATGGCAGACGATGGCGGTAATATTCGGGTAATGGCGCAGCAGTTGCTCCGCCGCTTCCGCCGCCTGGCGCTGCCGGCAATCGCACTCGACGATCCATTCGCTGCGAAACGGCAGGCCATACTGCACCAGCGTGGCGCAAAAGCCGCCCAGCCGCTCGGCGCGCGTCAACGAGTTGCTCTGCCCGCCGAGGTAGGCGATTTGGCTGTGGCCCCGCGAGATCAGAAATTCGGTGGCCAGCTTGGCGGCCTGCATGTTGTCCGGCCGCACCACGTCCACGCCGTCGAGACCGCTGGAGCGCGCCACGCAGACCAGCGGCACGCCCTGCTCGGCCGCCTTCTCCTTCAGGCCCGCCGCCGCGCGAATGCCGCCCGCCAGCACGATGCCGTCGACGCCCTGCGCCAGCAGCGCGTCAAACGCCCGCTGCAAGCCCTGGCCGTCGCGCCCGCTCTGCGTCAAAAACAGCAGCTTGTCGTGCGCCTCCAGCGCTTCGCTCAGCCCGGCGGTCATTTCGGCATAGAAGGGTTCGCAGATGTCGCGCAGAATAAGGCCGATCACCCCGGATTCCCCGCCGCGCAGCGTCGCCGCCTGGCGATTGCGCACGTAGCCCAGCTGCTCTATCGCCTGGTTGACCTTCTCGACGGTGGTCGGCGAAATGCGCCCCTTGCCGCTCAACACCAGGGAAACCGTGGTGACCGACACGCCCGCCTGTTGCGCCACATCGGTGATGGTGATCTTTTTGATGCTCATAGTCTCTGCGAACCCGTTCCTGGGCAACCCGCGCCGTAATGATCAAGGGTATACCGAATCCGTTATCTCAGTAAAACGTTTTACTGCCTGCCGCATTGTCGCCAAAAACCGGGCGGCAGATTTGTGATTGGCGGCGCATTTTTGCTAGGTAAAACGTTTTATCTTCTTTTTACCTAATCTGCAGTCCTCTTTTGCTCGTCTTTTCGCCAGGAGAAGTCGGTTATGTCAGCAGCCAACAAACCCAAAATCACGCTCTGGGAGTTCTTCCAGAGCCTGGGCAAAACCTTCATGTTGCCCGTCGCCTTGCTCTCTTTCTGCGGCATCATGCTGGGGATCGGCAGCTCGCTGAGCAGCCGCGACGTGATCACCCTGATGCCGTTTATCGGCCACCCGATCTTCCAGCTGATCTTTACCTGGATGAGCAAGGTAGGCTCCTTCGCCTTCAGCTTCCTGCCGGTGATGTTCGCCATCGCCATTCCGCTGGGTATGGCGCGCGAGAACAAGGGCGTCGCCGCCTTCTCCGGCTTCGTCGGCTTCGCCGTGCTGAATCTGGGCACCAATTTCTACCTGACCGCCGCCGGCGTGCTGGCCACCGGCGATCCGCTGGTGCTGAAAGCCAACAATATCCAGAACATCCTCGGCATTCAGTCGATCGATACCGGCATCCTCGGCGCGGTGATCGTCGGCATCATCGTCTATCGCCTGCATGAACGCTTCCACACCATCCGCCTGCCGGACGCGCTGGCGTTCTTCGGCGGCACGCGCTTCGTGCCGATAGTCACCACCGTGGTGCTGGGCCTGTGCGGCCTGGTGATCCCGCTGATCTGGCCGTGGTTCGCCGCCGGCATCACCGGGCTGGGCTGGGTGATCAACAGCGCCGGCGCCTTTGGCCCGATGCTGTTCGGCACCGGCGAACGCCTGCTGCTGCCGTTCGGCCTGCAGCACATTCTGGTGGCGCTGATCCGCTTTACCGAGGCGGGCGGCACCATGGAAGTGTGCGGCCACAGCGTCAGCGGCGCCCTGACCATCTTCCAGGCGCAGCTTTCCTGCCCAACCACCACCGGCTTCGCCGAAAGCGCCACCCGCTTCCTGTCGCAGGGTAAAATGCCGGCGTTCCTCGGCGGCCTGCCGGGCGCGGCGCTGGCGATGTACCACTGCGCCAAACCGGAGAACCGTCATAAAATCAAAGGGCTGTTGATTTCCGGCGTGGTAGCCTGCGTGGTCGGCGGCACCACCGAGCCGATCGAGTTCCTGTTCCTGTTCGTCGCGCCGTTCCTCTACCTGATCCACGCGCTGCTCACCGGGTTGGGCTTTACCGTGATGGCGCTGCTGGGCGTGACCATCGGCAATACCGACGGCAATATCATCGACTTCGTGGTGTTCGGCATTCTGCACGGCACCGCCACCAAGTGGTATCTGGTGCCGGTGGTGGCCGCCGTCTGGTTCGTCGGCTATTACGCCATTTTCCGCTTCGCCATCCAGCGCTTTAACATCAAAACGCCGGGCCGCGAGAGCGACGGTGCCAGCAGCCAAAGCGCACCGAGCGGCGCGGTGGGCAAATCCGGCTACAACGTGCCGGCGATTTTGGCGGCGCTCGGCGGCCCGGACAACATCATCACGCTGGACAACTGCATCACCCGCCTGCGCCTGTCGGTCAACGACATGAGCCGGGTGGACGACGCGGCGCTGAAGGCCAACCGCGCTATCGGCGTGGTGCATCTCAACGACCATAATCTGCAGGTGGTGATCGGCCCGCAGGTGCAATCGGTGAAGGATGAATTAGACTCACTGATAGCCACGGCGCAACCTGCCGCGGCGCTGCAGGGAGCCACCCATGTTTGATTTCTCCACCCCGATCGACCGCCACGGCACCTGGTGCACCCAGTGGGACTATATCGCCGATCGTTTCGGCAGCGACGACCTGCTGCCGTTCACCATCTCCGATATGGATTTCGCCACCGCGCCGTGCATTCTCGACGCATTGCAGCAGCGCCTGCAGCACGGCGTGTTGGGCTACAGCCGCTGGCAGCACGAGGATTTTCTCGGCGCGCTGCGCCACTGGTATCAGCAACGTTTCAACGTCGCCATCGACACCGCGACGGCGGTGTACGGCCCTTCCGTTATCTACATGGCGGCGCAGCTGATCCGCCAGTGGTCGGTGCCGGGCGATTACGTGGTGACCCATACCCCGGCCTACGACGCTTTCTACAAGGTGATCCTCGCCAACCAGCGCCAGCTGTTGGCCTGCCCGCTGCAAAAAGCCGGCGACGACTGGCGCTGCGATATGGCGCACCTCGAAGCGTTGCTGGCGCGGCCGCAGACCAAGATCCTGCTGCTGTGCAGCCCGCATAACCCCACCGGCAAAGTGTGGCGCCGCGACGAGCTGCAGCAGATGGCCGAACTGTGTGAACGCCACGACGTGCGCGTCATCAGCGACGAGATCCATATGGACATGGTCTGGGGGCAAAACCGCCATACGCCGTGGAGCCAGGTGGCGAGCGGCGCCTGGGCCCTGCTGACCTCCGGCTCCAAGAGTTTCAACATTCCGGCGCTGACCGGCGCCTATGGCTTCATCAGCGACGCCGCCAGCCGCGAAGCCTACTTCCAGCAGCTCAAAGCCCGCGACGGCCTCTCTTCGCCGGCGGTGCTGGCGGTGGCGGCGCACGTGGCCGCCTATCGCCACGGCGAACCCTGGCTGGACGCCCTGCGCGACTACCTGCAGGATAATCTGACCTACGTCGCCGAGCGGCTGGAGCAGGCTTTTCCCGCGCTGGGCTGGCGCCCGCCGCAGGCCACCTACCTGGCCTGGATCGATCTGCGGCCGCTGGCCGTAGACGATCGGGCGCTGCAGCAGGTGCTGATCGAGCGCGAAAAGGTGGCGATCATGCCGGGCTTTACCTACGGCGAGGAAGGCCGCGGGTTCCTGCGCCTCAACGTCGGCTGCCCGCGCAGCAAGCTGGAGGCCGGCATGGACAAGCTGATCGCCGGATTGAGGTTGGTGCTGGACGAGCAATAGCGCGAGGGGGCGAGCCTCTGCCCGCCCCTTCGTTACCCCTGAACAGGCGGGATCTCCTCCAGGCGGCGATAGACCGTCAGGCCCCACTCGTTGGCCAACCGCACGTCGTTATCGGCCCCCGCAGATGCCCCTTCGATGCGATACACCGCCTGACACTGCGCAATCAGCCGATGGGCCACCGGGTAGAGAAACGCCTCGCTCACCGCATCGCCAACCTGCGTGGAACCCGCCGCGGCCGCCAAAGGCAGCGCCAACCACTCGCCGATCACCGGCACGTGCCCCCGCTGGTAAACCGCCAGCGCCGCCTGTTCCAGGCGCGCCAGATTGGCAGCGATACGCTGCGGATCGCCATCGGTGCCGCTGCGATAGGGGCCGGCGATCAGGATTTGTTGCGCTTTCATCGTTCTTCCTCCAATGTCCGGTTCAAGGCGACAAACTGCAGCAGCATGATGGTCTTGGCGTCAACGATCGTGCCCTGGCGAACCGCCTGCAGGGCTTGCGCCAGCGGCAGCTCGAGCACCTCCAGATCTTCCCCCTCCGCCACCACCCCGCCACCCTCGTTGACGCGGTCGCCCGCCTGATATTCGCCGACGAAAAAGTGCAGCTTCTCGGTGACCGAGCCAGGGCTCATGTAGGCTTCGAACACCTTCTCCACGTTCTGCACGAAATAGCCGGTTTCCTCTTCCGCTTCGGCGCGGATGCGCGCCTCCGGCGACGCGTTGTCCAGCAAGCCGGCGGCGGCCTCAATTAACATGCCGTCATGGCCGTTGACGAACACCGGAAAGCGGAACTGGCGCGTCAGGATCACCGTTTGCGCCCGCCGGTTGAACAGCAAAATCACCGCGCCGTCGCCGCGATCGTAGGTCTCGCGACTCTGCCGCTGCCAAACGCCGTCGCGCCGCAGAAAATCAAAGGTGGTTTTTTTCAGCAGGTACCAGTCATCGGACAACACCCGGGTTTCGACAATGCGAACCCTGTCTTTGGTGGCTATCATCGGTTTACTCCGCCAGAGGAAGGAAATTGATACTATCGTGCAATTTCGTGTATGATCAAGATATTTCGTGCAAACCAAATTTGAGAGGAAAATGGCCATGTTGACCAGCCAGCGCAAGAAAATCATCCTGGAAAAACTGGCCCAGGATGGCCAGGTGTTGGCCAAGCAGCTCAGCGAAATGTTCGGGCTGTCGGAAGACACTGTCCGGCGCGATCTGCGCGAACTGGACGCCGAGGGGTTGCTGCAACGGGTACATGGCGGCGCCCTGCCGGTTTCCTCTGCCATTGCCAGCTTCGCCGAGCGCAATCAGTTGGAATCCGGCGCCAAACGCGCGATCGCCAAAGCGGCGGCGGCGCTGATCGCTCCCGGCCAGGTAGTGATTATCGATGGCGGCACCACCTCCGCCGAGCTGGTCAGGCAGCTGCCGCCCAACCTGAACGCCACCATCGTCACCCACAGCCCCAGCGTTGCCGTAGGCCTGGTCGATCACCCCACGGTGGAGGTGATCCTGATCGGCGGCCGGCTGTACAAGCATTCGATCGTCAGCGTCGGCGCCGCCGCGGTGGAGGCGATGTCGCATATTCGCGCCGATATCTATTTTATGGGCGTAACCGGCGTGCACCCCACCGCGGGGCTGAGCACCGGCGATCTGGAAGAGGCCTACATCAAGCGGGCGCTGGCGGCCCGCGCGGCGGAAACCGTGGTGCTGGCCTCCGCCGCCAAGCTTAACGCCGCCTCGCAGTATGCGATCGGCGATATTACGCTGGCGCATACCATCATCGTTGAACGCGCCACCGACGACGCATTGATCGCGCCGTTGCAGCAGGCGGGCGTCAGCGTGTTGAAGGCCTGATTCACAGCGATAATGCGATAGATCTCGCATTATTTGTGATTCAAGTCACTTTTTTATGCAACGAGATGGCAAGTTTCATTCATTTGTTTTTATACTGTTCTGCACTTTACCTACGATAAATTAGCGAGTGCCCAGCATGATCGATCCCCGCCTACCGCTTACCGACATTCACCGCCATCTCGACGGCAACATCCGCGCGCAGACCATTCTCGACCTCGGTCGCCAATTCAATCTCGCCCTGCCGGCCAACGATTTGGAGAGCCTGCGCCCGCACGTGCAGATCACCCACGCCGAACCGGATCTGGTCAGCTTCCTGCAGAAACTGGACTGGGGCGTGGCGGTGCTGGGCGATCTGGACGCCTGCCGCCGTGTGGCCTACGAAAACGTCGAAGACGCCGCCAACGCCGGCCTGCACTACGCCGAGCTGCGTTTTTCCCCTTACTACATGGCGATGAAGCACCAGCTGCCGGTCGCCGGCGTGGTGGAAGCGGTGATCGACGGGATCCGTTCGGGCTGCCGCGATCGCGACATCGACATTCGCCTGATCGGCATCATGAGCCGCACCTTTGGCGAGGCCGCCTGTCTGCAGGAATTGGAAGGGTTGCTGGCGCACCGCGACGGCATTACCGCGCTGGATTTGGCGGGCGATGAGCTGGGCTTCCCCGGCAGCCTGTTCCTCAACCACTTCAACCGCGCGCGCGACGCCGGCCTGCGCATCACCGTGCACGCGGGCGAAGCCGCCGGCCCGGAAAGTATCTGGCAGGCGATCCGCGAGCTGGGCGCCGAGCGTATCGGCCACGGGGTGAAAGCGGTCGAAGATCCGGCACTGATGGACTTCCTGGCGGAACACGGCATCGGCATCGAGTCCTGCCTGACCTCCAACATCCAGACCAGCACCGTGCCTTCGCTGGCACAGCATCCGCTGGCCACCTTCCTGCGCCACGGCGTGCTGGCATCGATCAACACCGACGATCCGGCGGTTCAGGGCATCGAGATCGAGCACGAATACCGCGTCGCCGCGCCGCAGGCCGGGCTGACTCCGCAGGAAATCCGCACCGCGCAGGAAAACGGCCTGAAGCTGGCCTTCCTCAGCGAGCAGGAAAAACAGGCGCTGCGCGCCAAAGTGCAAGGTTAAATTCCCCCAAGGCGCCACACGGCGCCTTCTTCTCATCCCCCGTTTTCTTCCGCCTGCTCGTCTTTATCGCTGTTTTCACCCATAACTCTGCCGCACTAGAGGAATTTCTTATGTCTGACAAACTACGCCGCATCGTGCTGACCGGCGGCCCGGGTTCGGGCAAAAGCACGCTCATCGAGGTTCTTCATCGCCGTGGCTACCCGCATTCGCAGGAGGCGGGCCGGGCGATTATTCAGGAGCAGGTGAGTATTGGCGGCAATGCGCTGCCGTGGGGCGATCGCCAGGCTTTCGCCGAGCGGATGCTGGATTGGGAACTGCGCTCATGGCGGGAAGCGACGGGCGCAACATGCTGGTTCTTCGATCGCGGCCTGCCGGATATCGCCGGTTACCTGACGCTGTGCGGGTTGCCGATCCCCGCGCCCTTAACCGTGGCGATCGGCGCTTTTCGCTATGCCGATACGGTGTTCATCGCCCCACCGTGGCGAGCGATCTACGCGCAGGACAGCGAGAGAAAACAATCTTTCG
The DNA here is from genome assembly GCF_052169175.1 of Serratia sp. CY31944. Lineage (NCBI taxonomy): Bacteria > Pseudomonadati > Pseudomonadota > Gammaproteobacteria > Enterobacterales > Yersiniaceae > Serratia > Serratia sp. CY31944. The sequence continues at coordinate 13,250 of NZ_JBJNLG010000026.1, read as the reverse complement.
CCGAAGCCGAGCAGACCTATCGAGCGATGCTGGCCGCCTATCGCCAACATGGCTATCAGCTGCAGGAACTGCCGCGCGCCTCGCCCGACGAGCGCGCCGACTTTCTGCTCGACGCGCTGGGCTGCCGTTAGCGGCCTGCGGTCTATTTGGCCGCCAGCGTTTCCGCCTCGGCCCGCTGTTTGGCGGTTTTACGCGCATAGCGCTGCGCCAGCACCGCGCATACCATCAGCTGCACCTGGTGGAAAATCATCAGCGGCAGCACCATGGCGCCCACCGCCGCGGCCGGGAACAGCACGTTGGCCATCGGGATGCCGTTCGCCAGGCTTTTTTTCGAGCCGCAGAAGACGATAGTGATCTCATCGGCGGTATTGAAGCCCAGCCAGCGCGCCGCGTAGGTGTTGATCACCAACACCACCGTCAGCAGCACCAGCGACATCACCAGGATGGTCAGCAGCGACCAGCCGTCGATGCGATGCCAAATCCCTTCCACCACCGCCGCGCTGAACGCAGTATACACCACCAGCAGGATCGACGAGCGGTCGGTCAGGTTGATCAGCTTACGATGGCGATCGACCCACTTGCCGATCAGCGGCCGCGCCAGATGGCCAACCACAAATGGCACCATCAATTGCAGAATGATTGAACCGATGGCATGCAGCACATCGGTATTGCCGCCCTGGGTATGCATCAACGCGCCCACCAGCAGCGGCGACAGGAACACGCCGAGAATGCTCGACGCCGAGGCGCTGCAGATCGCCGCCGCCACGTTGCCGCCCGCCGCCGAGGTAAAGGCGATGGCCGATTGCACCGTGGCCGGCAGCGCGCACAGATAGAGGAAGCCGAGATAGACCGTCGGCGTCATGATGCCCGGCACCAGCAGATTCATCGCCAGCCCAAGCAGCGGGAACAGCGCAAAGGTGCTGAGGAACACCAGCAGGTGCAGCTTCCAGTGGCTCATGCCGGCGACGATCGCCTCGCGCGACAGCTTGGCGCCGTGCATAAAGAACAGCAGCGCGATGGCGGCGGTGGTCAGGTGTTCAAAGAAGGTTTTCCAGATGCCTTCGCAAGGGAACAGCGAGGCGACGATCACCACCAAAATCAGAACCAGCAAAAATTTATCAATGCGCAAACGCTGCAACCAGGACATGAAACGGATTTCCTTGCACGTAAAGTCGTAAAAAGGCCCGACGTTGCGCCGGGCCACAGAGAAATGGACGGGCTCAGACCACCGGCAGCGCCTGCTGCAGCCGGGCCGATTCCAGCCCCAGTTCGATCAATGCCATCACCGCGATGGCGTCGGCGGCCGGCACCGGGTTTTCGCCGATGCCGGCGATCGCGTCGCGCACCGCGGCGTAATAGGCCGGGTAGTTGCCGGGAATGTTGAGCAGCGGTTGCTCCGCCAGCAGATCGCCACGTGACAGCGTCACCACGCCGTCGCGCATGTCATAACCCCAATCGGCCTGCGGCAGGCGCTCGCCGGCCTTCAGCCGGTCTTCCTGCGGGTCCAGGCCGTATTTGATATAGCTGCCGCGGGTGCCGTGCACCACGTAGCGCGGGCTCTCCGCCGCCGCCAGCATGCTGGCGTGCAGCACCACGCGGCGATTGCCATAGCTCAGCAAGGCGTGGAAATAGTCCACCGCCTGCGCCCCCGGCCGCAATTCCCCCAGATCGACGAACAGCCGCTCGGGCTTGCCGAAGAGTTGCAGCGCCTGATCGAGCAAGTGCGGCGCCAAATCGTACCAGATACCGCTGCCGACGCCGCCCTGTTCACGCCAGCGCTGGCGCACCTGCGGCCGGTAGCGATCGAAATGCGACTCGAAATACACCACCTCGCCCAGCGCACCCTCATTCAGCAGCGCTTTCAAAGTAAGGAAGTCGCTGTCCCAGCGGCGGTTGTGGAACACCGACAGCAGTAAACCGCTCTGCTGCGCCTGCTGTTGCAGCGCCTGCGCTTGTGACAATGTCACGGTAAACGGTTTATCCACCACCACATGCTTGCCGGCGGCCAGCGCCTGCTGCGCCAGCGGGAAGTGGGTGTCGTTGGGAGTGGGAATCACGATCAGATCGAGGGTGGGATCGGCGAACAGCGCCTGCGCATCGCCCACCACCGCCATCGACGGCCAGTCGGCGTGCACTTTGCCGGCATCGCTGCTGGCGACGGCAGCCAGCTCGAGCCCCGGCGTACCGGCGATCAGCGGCGCATGAAAGGTTTTGCCGGCGTAGCCGTAACCGACCAGCCCGACACGAATTTTCTCAGCCATGGGATTTCCTCTTGCAGGCTCACGACAGACCTTTCGATTTGACACCATGCGGCCGGATGGAACAAGAAGTAAATGAGATGTTAATTTGAAGCGGGCTTAATACGGCGTCGAGTAGCCAAACGTGCTGCCACCCGCCGCGATGCCGAGCTATCCGGTTGATTGAGATGACGAAGCCGGTATTACCCGCTAAGCTATGCCGCCTGTGATCCCCGTTTCAATCAGGAAGCCTTTATGTCTCAAGCTGAATACTCTCGTATCGGCGGTTGGTTGCTGGCCCCGATGGCCTATCTGATCGTCACCCTGCTCAGCGCCAGCCTGATGCTGCTCCTGTACGCCATGGCGATCTTCATGCCCGAATCGCGCGACTACCTGCTGACCAACGCCCAGGCGTTTACCCTGCAATGGTACTTTTCGGTGCTGACCACGCTCTTGATGTGGTGCTTCACCCTGTGGCTGCTGTGGCTGTTTTGCCAGCGCTCGCAGCGCTTTCCCAAACTGTTCTTGCTGTGGCTGCTGATCACGGTGCTCCTGGCGGTGAAAGCCTTCGCCTTCGCGCCGGTGCCGGATGAAGTGGCGGTGCGCAGCCTCGGCTGGCCGCTGCTGATGGCGGCGCTGCTGGTGCCTTACATCAAGCGCTCGCAGCGGGTCAAAGGCACCTTTACCGAACGTTAAGGGCGGTTGCAGCACGTTTTATCGGGTATTTTGTGTAAATTTTCGCCAAAAAAGGCAATACCCCTGCGATTCATATGTTGTCGTCCGGCCGCCGATTCCCGATAATAGGCGGCTTTTATTTTTTTAGGCATCGCAATGACCGAATACCTGCTCCTGTTTGTCGGCACCGTACTGGTGAACAACTTCGTTCTGGTGAAGTTTCTTGGCCTGTGCCCGTTCCTCGGCGTTTCCAAGAAGCTGGAAAGCGCCATCGGCATGGGAATGGCCACCACCTTCGTCATGACGCTGGCCTCCGTCAGCGCCTGGGTGATCAACACCTTTATTCTGGTTCCGCTGGATCTGGTGTACCTGCGCACGCTCTCCTTCATTCTGGTGATCGCCGTCGTCGTGCAGTTCACCGAGATGGTGGTGCGCAAGACCAGCCCGGCGCTCTACCGCCTGCTGGGCATCTTCCTGCCGCTGATCACCACCAACTGCGCGGTGCTGGGCGTGGCGTTGCTTAACGTTAACCTCGGCTACAACTTCCTGCAGTCCGCCGTGTACGGCTTCAGCGCCGCCGCCGGTTTCTCGCTGGTCATGGTGCTGTTTGCCGCCATTCGCGAACGTCTGGCGGTCGCCGACGTGCCGGCGCCGTTCCGCGGCTCCTCGATCGCGCTGATCACCGCCGGGCTGATGTCGCTGGCCTTTATGGGCTTTACCGGGCTGGTGAAATTCTAATGACTGCGTTGTGGATAGCTATCGCGGCTTTAAGCGCGCTCGGGCTGCTGTTCGGACTGGTGCTGGGCTACGCCGCGCGCCGTTTTGAGGTGGAGGAGGATCCGGTCGCCGAGCAGGTCGACGCGATCCTGCCGCAGAGCCAGTGCGGCCAGTGCGGCTACCCCGGTTGCCGCCCCTACGCCGAGGCGGTGGCCAACGGCGAGATGATCAACAAATGCGCGCCGGGTGGCGAACAGGTGATGTTGAAACTGGCGGAGCTGCTCAACGTCGAGCCGCAGCCGCTGGGCAGCGAAGCCGCCGCCGAGCCGGAGCGTAAAGTGGCCTATATCGACGAGGCCAACTGCATCGGCTGCACCAAGTGCATTCAGGCCTGCCCGGTGGACGCCATCGTCGGTGCCACCCGCGCCATGCACACCGTCATCACCGACCTCTGCACCGGCTGCGACCTGTGCGTCGCCCCTTGCCCTACCGACTGTATTGAAATGAGACCGGTCGCCACCACCACCGCCAACTGGAAGTGGGACATGAAGACGATCCCGGTGCAAGTGATCCACGTGGAGCAACATGCTTAATCTGTTCGCCGCCTTTAAAAAAGACCGGATCTGGGATTTCGACGGCGGGATCCATCCACCGGAAATGAAAACGCAGTCCAGCGGTGCGCCGCTGCGTGTCGCTCCCCTGCCCAAGACCTTTATCATTCCGCTGCAGCAGCATCTGGGGCCGGAAGGCGAGCTGTGCGTCAACGCCGGCGATCGGGTGTTGAAAGGCCAGCCGCTGACCGTCGGCCGTGGCCGCACCGTGCCGGTTCACGCCCCGACCTCGGGCACCGTCAGCGCCATCACGCCGCACATCACCGCGCACCCTTCCGGGCTGACGGAGCTGTGCGTGATTATCGAGGCGGACGGCGAAGACCGCTGGTGCGAGCGCGATCCGGTGGCTGACTACCGCCAAGCGCCCGCCGCGGATCTGATTCAACGTATTCATCAGGCCGGCATCGCCGGTCTGGGCGGCGCCGGTTTCCCGACCGCCAGCAAGCTGCAGGGCGGCATGAGCGGCGTGGAAACGCTGATCCTCAACGCCGCCGAGTGCGAGCCTTACATCACCGCCGACGATCGCCTGATGCAGGAACATGCCGATCAGATCGTTGAAGGCACGCAGATCCTGCAACATATTCTGCAGCCCAAGGTCACGCTGATCGGCATCGAAGACAACAAACCGGAGGCGATCGCGGCGCTGAAACAGGCGCTGCGCGACCAGTCCGGCATTGGGCTGCGCGTTATCCCCACCAAATACCCGTCCGGCGGCGCCAAGCAGCTGACCAAGATCCTGACCGGCAAGGAAGTGCCGCACGGCAAGCACTCTTCCGCCATCGGCGTATTGATGCAAAACGTCGGCACCGCCTTCGCCATCAAGCGAGCGATCGTCGACGGCGAACCACTGATTGAGCGCGTAGTGACCCTGACCGGCGACGCGATCAAGCGCCCGGGCAACCTGTGGGCGCGCATCGGCACGCCGGTGCAGCACCTGCTTGACTTCGCCGGTTTCCGCCCGCAGGCGCAGCAGATGGTGGTCATGGGCGGCCCGCTGATGGGCTTCACCCTGCCTGCGCTGAATGTGCCGATCGTCAAGATCAGCAACTGCATTCTGGCGCCGACGGTCGATGAAATGACACCGCAGGAGCCGGAGCAGTCCTGCATCCGCTGCGGCCTGTGCGTAGACGCTTGCCCTGCCGGGCTGCTGCCGCAGCAGCTGTACTGGTTCAGCCGTGGGCAGGAGCACGACAAGGCGCGCAACCATAACCTGTTCGACTGCATTGAATGCGGCGCCTGCGCGTTCGTCTGCCCCAGCAACATCCCGCTGGTGCAGTACTACCGTCAGGAAAAGGCCGAGATCAAGGCTATCGATCTGGAAGCGGCGCGCGCCGCCGAGGCCAAGGCGCGTTACGAAGCCAAGCTGGCCCGCCTGGAGCGCGAGAAGCTGGCGCGCGAAGAGCGGCACAAAAAAGCCGCCGTCAAACTGACCGACGACGATCAGGGTGCGGTGCAGGCCGCGTTGGCGCGCGTGCGCAGCAAAAATGCCGAAGCGGCGGTCACGCCGGTCGACGGCCAGCAGCCGGATAACAGCGAAATGATCGCCGCCCGCGAAGCGCGTAAAGCGCAGGCGCGTGAACGCCGCGCCCAGTTGGCGGCCGAGGCGGAAAAAGAGGCGCCACCGGCGGCCTCCGGCGACGACGCGCGCAAAGCCGCCGTGGCCGCGGCGCTGGCCCGCGTGAAAGCGCGTAAGGAAGCGCCGGCCGCAGACAACGCCGCCCCGGCGGCAACAGAGGACGATCCGCGTAAAGCGGCCGTTGCTGCCGCCCTGGCGCGCGTCAAAGCCAAGAAAGCGGCGCAGCAGGCGGACGCCCCTGCACCGGCCGAAACGGCGCCGGCAACCGCCGTAGAAGATCCGCGTAAGGCGGCGGTCGCGGCGGCTATCGCCCGCGCCAAAGCCAAGAAAGCGGCGCAGCAGGCGGACGCCCCTGCAGCGGCGGAAACGGCGGCGGCAAGCGCCGAAGAAGATCCGCGCAAGGCGGCGGTCGCGGCTGCACTGGCGCGTGTCAAAGCCAAGAAAGCGGCGCAGCAGACGGATGCCCCTGCAGCGGCGGAAACGGCGGCGGCAGCCACCGAGGAAGATCCGCGCAAGGCCGCGGTCGCGGCGGCACTGGCGCGTGTCAAAGCCAAGAAAGCGGCTCAGCAGGCGGATGCCCCTGCAGCGGCGGAAACGGCGCCGGCAACCGCCGAAGAAGATCCGCGTAAGGCGGCGGTCGCGGCGGCTATCGCCCGCGCCAAAGCCAAGAAAGCGGCGCAGCAGGCGGACGCCCCTGCACCGGCCGAAACGGCGCCGGTAACCGCCGAGGAAGATCCGCGCAAGGCGGCGGTCGCGGCGGCTATCGCCCGCGCCAAAGCCAAGAAAGCCGCCAGGGAATCGCTGGCGGCGGAAACGGAAGACAAATGATGACAGCGGCGCCTGGCTGACGGCGCCGTTTAATCGATAGAGATCAGGTAGGTGTAATCCACATCAATCTGGCGCAGTTTGGATTCCGGATTCCACTCTTTGGTTTGAATGATCTCCATTTCCATACTGCCGCGCACTTCATCCTTCAGCCCCGGCATTACATGCGACATCAGATAGCCGAAAAACTGCAAACACTCTTTCGCCGAACCCTTATGGTTGATGGAGATAAACTCGCGGCTCGGCAGATGGAAAGTGTCGATTTGATAGTTGGAAAGAATATCCTTTTTGTGTTCAGGATCGACCGCCATCACCAGCGTGGATGAGAGCTCGTCGCCCTCCCCGGCATGAGGGGAGTAGATGCTGTAAATCCGCCGACAGTCGACGTGCAGCCCCTTGAAGAAGTCGTTGAAAATCTCGTCCTTCATCGCCATGCAGGAAGAGTACTCCAGCTCCTGTTCGGAGGCGAAATCCAGCCGGCGCGTGAAACCGACCAACTGCATCTCGGGCAGCGTCAGCCGCTTCACTTCCGGGTAATAACCGGCGCCGTAGCTGGCTTCGAAGTTAAAGCGCGGCATCAGGTTTTTCACGTCCCAGTGCGTCATCGATCGGTAGCGATTGGGCGTGGTGCCGAAGCGCTGCTTGAACATGCGGGTAAAGGTCTGCTGAGAGTCGAAGCCCAGCTCATCGGAAATGTCGATGATCGAGCGACGAGTAATGCGCAGCGCCACCGCGGCGCGCGTCAGGATGCGCGAACGGATGTAGGTAGCGAGTTGAATGCCGGTAATACGCTTGAATTTACGCTGCAGATGCCACTTGGAATAGCCCGAAATACGCGCGACTTCATCCAGGTTTGGCCGTTTCTCCAGATGTATCTCCACCCACTCAATTAGCTCTTCAATAAAAAAAATGTCTTCATTTGTCATTATTATGGGTTCACTGACTCAATAATGTTCGCGATAGTAACCTACACGGATTATGTGAAAGTTGTTATTTTGTGCGGAAATCTGGTGAAAAATGATATTTCATTCATACGGTTAACCCATTTATTGCGGTCGATGGCGGCACAAGTTCCACTGACAATTCCTCACGTTAGCCCATTTTCCGGCCAAAAAAAAATCAAATCGCGCCGTCCCGATCGCCAGATGCGCGGAAAGCTGAATACCCCTATCATTAAGGCGTATTACCCTCGCATCGAATCAGGTAGAATGCTCGGCTATTATTTTTGCCGCGCCCGCAATTCGGCGCATCGAAACTGCCGCAGGCGCGGCGCAGAAGGTATCGTTACTCTATGAAGTTCAGGCCGGTATCACCCACAGCCGCCAAAGGCTTACACATCGCCAGCTCGCCGTTCACCCACAACCAGCAAAGCACCAGCCGCATCATGCTGTGGGTGATGTTGGCGTGCATTCCCGGCATCGCGGCGCAGATTTGGTTCTTCGGCTACGGCGTATTGATTCAGGTGGCGCTGGCGGCGATCGTCGCGCTGGCCGCAGAAGGCGCGATCCTCAGGCTACGCAAGCTGCCGGTGCGCAGCCGGCTGGCAGATAACTCCGCTTTGCTGACCGCCCTGCTGCTCGGCATCAGCCTGCCGCCGCTGGCCCCGTGGTGGATGATCGTTATCGGTACCTTCTTCGCCATCGTCATCGCCAAGCAGCTGTACGGCGGCCTCGGGCAGAACCCGTTCAACCCGGCGATGGTCGGTTACGTGGTGCTGCTGATCTCCTTCCCGGTACAGATGACCAGCTGGCTGCCGCCGGATGAGCTGCGCGCCACCGCGCTGTCGCTCCACGACACGCTGCTGGCCATTTTCAGCGGCCATACCTCGCAAGGCGCGACGCTGCACGAACTGCAGATGGGCGTGGACGGCATCAGTCAGGCCACGCCGCTCGACGGCTTCAAAACCGGCCTGCGGAGCGGCCACAGCGTGGAACAGGTGTTGCAGCAGCCGCTGTTCGGCGGCGCGCTGGCCGGCATCGGCTGGCAATGGGTCAACCTCGGCTTCCTGGCCGGCGGCCTGTTTATGCTGGCGCGCCGCCTGATCCATTGGCAGATCCCGTTCAGCATGTTGGCCGCCATCGCCTTCTGTTCCGGCCTGGCCTGGTGGATCGATCCGGCGCATCAGGCTTCGCCGCTGATCCACCTGTTCTCCGGCGCCAGCATGCTGGGCGCGTTCTTTATCGCCACCGATCCGGTCAGCGCCTCCACCACGCCGAAGGGCCGCCTGATCTACGGCGCGCTGATCGGCGTGCTGGTGTGGCTGATCCGCGTCTATGGCGGCTATCCCGACGGCGTGGCTTTCGCCGTGCTGTTGGCCAATATCACCGTCCCGTTAATCGACCACTACACGCAGCCGCGCGTGTACGGCCATCGCTAAGGAGCCGCCATGCTGAATTCCATGAGAAAGCACGGCACCACGCTGGCGGTGTTCGCGGCGGTCACCACCGGCCTGACCGCCGTGGTCTATACCTTGACGAAAGGCACCATCGCCCATCAGGCGGCGCTGCAGCAAAAAGCGTTGCTCGATCAGGTGGTGCCGCCGGAAAACTACGACAACATTATGCAGAACGAATGCCTCCTGGTCAGCGATCCGGCGCTGGGCGACGGCGCGCCGCACCGCTTGTACCTGGCGCGCAAAAACGGGCAACCGACCGCCGCCGCGCTGGAAACCACCGCGTCGGACGGCTACTCCGGCGCCATCAAGCTGCTGGTCGGCGCCGATTTCAACGGCACGGTGCTCGGCACCCGCGTGATTGAACACCACGAAACCCCGGGGCTGGGGGACAAAATCGAACTGCGCATTTCCGGCTGGATTTCCTTCTTCAGCGGCAAGAAAATCGAAGGCCCGGACGATAAGCGCTGGGCGGTGAAGAAAGACGGCGGTATGTTCGATCAGTTCACCGGCGCCACCATTACACCGCGTGCGGTGGTCAATGCAGTGCGCCGCACGGCGTTGTATATGGAAACGCTGCCGCCTAAACTTGAAAGCTTACCTGCGTGTGGAGCCGCCGAATGAGTGAAGCCAAAGAATTGATCGTCCAGGGGTTGTGGAAGAACAACTCCGCCCTGGTGCAGCTGCTGGGCATGTGCCCGCTGCTGGCGGTGACCTCCACCGTCACCAACGCGCTCGGCCTGGGGTTGGCCACCACCCTGGTTTTGGTCTTGACCAACGCTTCGATTTCCGCGGTGCGCCGCTGGGTGCCGAGCGAAGTGCGTATTCCGATCTACGTGATGATCATCGCCGCGGTGGTGAGCATCGTGCAGATGCTGATCAACGCCTATGCCTTCGGTTTGTATCAGTCGCTCGGGATCTTTATTCCGTTGATCGTGACCAACTGCATCGTGGTCGGCCGTGCCGAAGCGGTGGCGGCGCGAAAACCGGTCGGCCTCTCGGCGCTGGACGGTCTGGCCATCGGCCTCGGCGCCACCGGCGTGATGGTGACACTGGGCTCGATGCGAGAACTGTTGGGCAACGGCACGCTGTTCGATGGCGCCGACCAGCTGCTGGGCGGCTGGGCCAAGTCGCTGCGCATCGAAGTGGTGCATTTCGACAGCCCCTTCCTGCTGGCCATGTTGCCGCCGGGCGCCTTTATCGGCCTGGGGCTGCTGCTGGCGGTCAAATATCTGATCGACGAAAAAATGAAGGCGCGCAAAGCCTGCGCCGTGGCGGTGGAACCGCTGCTGGAACAAGGACGTGCTGAGAAGGCCTGATGAACAAGCAGAAGCGACTGGAAATTCTGACCCGGCTGCGCGACAACAACCCGCACCCGACCACCGAGCTGGTGTACACCACGCCGTTTGAACTGCTGATCGCGGTATTGCTGTCCGCACAGGCCACCGACGTCAGCGTCAACAAGGCGACCGCCAAGCTTTATCCGGTCGCCAACACCCCTGCCGCCATGCTGGCGCTGGGGGTTGATGGCGTCAAGGAGTACATCAAGACCATTGGCCTGTTCAACAGCAAGGCCGAAAACGTGATCAAAACCTGCCGCATGCTGCTGGAGCTGCACGGCGGCGAAGTGCCGGAAGATCGCGCCGCGCTGGAAGCGCTGCCAGGCGTTGGCCGCAAGACCGCCAACGTGGTGCTCAATACCGCCTTCGGCTGGGCGACCATCGCCGTGGACACCCACATCTTCCGGGTGTGCAACCGCACTCACTTCGCGCCAGGCAAGAACGTCGATCAGGTGGAAGAGAAGCTGTTGAAGGTGGTGCCCGCCGAATTCAAGGTCGATTGCCACCACTGGCTGATCCTGCACGGACGCTACACCTGCATCGCGCGCAAACCGCGCTGTGGCTCCTGCATTATCGAAGACCTGTGCGAGTATAAAGAAAAGGTTTATCCGGAATCCTGAGTCTGTTGGGTGCGGCAAACCGCACCCGTCGCCACCTCTCCCCCCGCCAGCGCCTCTTTTTTATCGGAAATGTGATATCGCACAGCAGTAACCCCGGCAATTTCGAGGTTTTCAGTGAAAAACTCAGTGCCGTGTTATTTTCAAGCGAAAAATTAGTCGAAAATTGCGGTGAACGTCACGCTTTCAGGATCACAAGGCGTTCACAAATGCCAGTACCGTTTTCCCAAATTCCTATAATTTTACAAAACGCGCCATGTACACAACATTCCAACGGATTAATAACCTCACCTACACTGATGCGCTAAAAAATAGCAATTCAGCAGAATATATCCCTGTTTAAAATTCGTATAGCTTTTAATCAAAACAAAAAATCGGCAAACCATTAAAACCCGAAAGTTAATACTGCATAACATTTGCAACATCGTGGCATAATCCTGTGGGTGTTAAATGTAACCGAATATGACAAACTGCTTGCCTCGTTGACAAAGATAGTGAACATTAACCGCCGTCCCCATCCTATAACAACGCAAAAGGATGCCGTTCCGCATCAACTTTTGTACTTTCCCGTCCTCCAAAGACGGGCTGCGAAAAAACAGAGGTACCAGTGTCAACAGCAAACAACCAACATCCGGAGAGCGTGAGCCTTAACGCGTTCAAACAACCGAAAGCGTTCTATCTGATCTTCTCAATCGAACTGTGGGAGCGTTTCGGCTACTACGGCCTGCAGGGCATCATGGCGGTTTATCTGGTCAAGATGCTCGGCATGAGCGAAGCCGACTCCATCACCCTGTTCTCTTCCTTCAGCGCCCTGGTATACGGTTTCGTCGCCATCGGCGGCTGGCTGGGCGACAAAGTGCTGGGCGCCAAACGCGTGATCGTGCTCGGCGCGCTGGTGCTGGCCGCCGGTTACGCCATGGTGGCTTACTCCGGCCACGACATCTTCTGGGTCTACATGGGCATGGCGACCATCGCCGTGGGCAGCGGTCTGTTCAAGGCCAACCCGTCCTCCCTGTTGTCCACCTGCTATGAGAAAGACGATCCGCGTCTCGACGGTGCCTTCACCATGTATTACATGTCGGTGAACATCGGTTCCTTCTTCTCTATGCTGGCCACTCCGTGGCTGGCGGCGAAATACGGCTGGAGCGTGGCGTTCTCGCTGAGCGTGGTCGGCATGCTGATCACCCTGGTCAACTTTATGATGTGCCGCAAGTGGGTGAAGGAAAACGGTTCCAAGCCTGACTTCAAGCCGCTGCATCTGCCGAAACTGCTGATGGTGCTGGTCGGCATCGTGGCGTTGATCGCCGTGTCCAGCTGGCTGCTGCACAACCAGGTGATCGCGCGCTGGGCGCTGGCCCTGGTTTCCGCCGGCATCGTTCTGGTGTTCGCCAAGGAAACCTTCGCCCTGCACGGCGCTGCTCGCCGCAAGATGATCGTCGCCTTCCTGCTGATGCTGGAAGCGGTGGTGTTCTTCGTGCTGTACAGCCAGATGCCAACCTCGCTGAACTTCTTCGCCATCCACAACGTGGAACACAGCATCTTCGGCGTCGCCTTCGAGCCGGAGCAGTATCAGGCGTTGAACCCGTTCTGGATCATGCTCGCCAGCCCGATTCTGGCGGCGCTGTATAACAAAATGGGCGATCGCCTGCCGATGCCGCACAAGTTCGCGTTCGGCATGATCCTCTGCTCCTGCGCCTTCCTGGTGCTGCCGTGGGGCGCCAGCTTCGCCAACGAACAGGGCATCGTGTCGGTCAACTGGCTGATCCTGAGCTACGCGCTGCAGAGCATCGGCGAGCTGATGATTTCCGGCCTGGGCCTGGCGATGGTGGCGCAGCTGGTGCCGCAGCGTCTGATGGGCTTCATCATGGGCTCCTGGTTCCTGACTACCGCCGCCGCCGCGCTGATCGCCGGTAAGGTTGCCGGTCTGACCGCCGTCCCGAGCGACATCAACGACGCGCACGCTTCGCTGGCCATCTACAGCCATGTGTTTATGCAGATCGGTATCGTCACCGCCGTCATCGCTATCCTGATGATGCTGACCGCGCCGAAGCTGTACCGCATGACGCTGGACACCACCGAAGACGCCAATCAGAAAGCGCAGGAAGCCACCGCGGCTCGCTGATCGCCGGCAGATTGAGCGTAAGTAAAAGACCACCTCCTGAGGAGGTGGCTTTACACGACGCCCCCTAAAAGGGGGCCATTTTCGAGTTAATCCTGCAACAGCTCCATCTGCTGTTCGATCTCTTGGTCCTTCTTATCC
>NZ_JBJNLG010000025.1:0-90820 GCF_052169175.1 Serratia sp. CY31944 | reverse complement strand
GGTGATTTCCTTCTTACTTGTGGTGAGTAAGCTGGAATATTCCGGCATGGGTTTCCTTCAGGCTAGAGCCTCACAGGTTCAATCACCACCTCCTTAGGAGGTGGTTTAAGGCTTACAACGAAAAAGCCCCCGGTGAAAACCGGGGGCTTTTTTATTACTGCTGCGCCATCGCCTCATTCACCGCGTCCAGCCGTTCCTGCATCGCCGGATGGGTGCTGAGCCAGGCCGGCAGCGCCCAGCCGTCGGCCGTTTCGCGCTCAGGCGCCTGCGCCAACGCGCGGTAGATCGCCGCCATTTGCGCCAGCGAACGCCCCTGGCGCTGCATTTCCGCTATCGCGAACGCATCCGCCTCGCGCTCCATGCCGCGGGAAAACTGCATCTCATTCACGAAGGACGCAGACTGCAGCAGCGTGTCGCCGATGCCGCTGACGTCGCCGGTCATCCACATCAGCGTCAACGCCACCAGTGACGAACGCACCAGCATGCGCATCGGATGGCGATAAGCGTGATGCCCCATCTCATGCAGCATCACCGCCGCCAGAGCATCGTCGTTTTTCGACAGGGCGACCAGCCCATCGCTGAGCACCAGCGTGCCGTCCGGCAACATAAAGGCGTTCGGCGCACCGGGCGCCGCCATCAGCTTCAACGACAGCGGCGTACGCTCCTGGCGCATCTCGGCCGGCATCACCTGCCGGAACAGCTGCTGCAACGCCTGCTGCCGCTCGGCCGGCAATGCGGAGGGTTCAAAGCCGCTTTGGCTCAAAAACGTCTGCGTATGTTCGCCCAGCGTCTGTTCCACCGAGGTAGGGATGCGCATGGCGATCTCGCTGCTCGCCCACGGCAGCACGACGTTAACGTAGGCCACGACCGCCAGCAACGTCATCAGCAGCGCCACGGCGACGCCGCGTTTGTGGCGCTCCAGGCGATGCACCCAGCCCGGCGAACGGCGCTGATAGAACCAGCGGCGGAAGGCCGCATCGTCATCCGGCACAAAGCGCGCGCCGTCCTTAAAGGTCAGCGTCAGCGGAATATTGCCCAGCGCCGCAGAGACGGTGATGTCCGCCAAGGGGATGTAACGTTGCTCATCCTGCCGCTGCAGCGTCACACCCTCGCCGCTTTCGTTCACCAGCAGGCGAGCCGCCTCACGTGCGGCCCGCCCCGGCAACTGATAGGCGCCCTCGAGGATCATCGGCGCCTCAGAAGCTGCCGCCCAGATCCAGCGCCTGCACCGCTTCTTCGGCCACCGCGCTGTTGGCGGTTTCCTGATGCGCCGCGATGTCCAGCAACGCCAGATCGCCTTCAACCGCCGTGCACTCCGCCAGATAACGGGCGTGGCGCACTTCCGCCACCGGCACGGCGAAACCGAGCGAGAACAGGGTGATCAGGGTATTGGTGATCAACAGCCCCATATACGGCAGCGTTTGCATGGAAGAGTGCAGTTTAACGTTGCCGTTCAGCGTCGCCTGGTTAAACAGATAGTTGCGTTGGGCGACGACCTGATAGCTGCCGGCGATCAAGGCGCCAATCAGCAGCACCACCATCATCAGCAGCAGGCTGCCAATATTTTCCAGCACCAGCAAATCGGCGGTTTCATCCGTCAGCATGCCCATCAATACCATTTGGTACAGCGACAGAATGAACGACCCCATACACACCAGCGCCGCCAACATAAACGGCAGGAAAATGAGCAGGCCGATCAAGGAAAATTTGATAAAGGCCGACTTTTTCAGCTCGGCAATAAACGGCGTATTCCCGAAAAACAGGTTATTAACGTACAGATCGTGCTGCAGCGCGCTAATAATACCGTTGACGGCGGCGAATGCCGGCACGGCCAACAGCAGCGTCAACACCAACATCAGGCCGATGGCGTTGATGCTGTCAAAACCGCTGCCAATGCTGAGCAAAATGATTAAGGCGACATAAAGCCCGATAATCAGCAATAGCGGGCAGAACAGTAACGCCCAATAAGCGCGCCCGGTGCGGCAAACATAATTAAAACGCACGCCGCGATAGCTCGACATAATCGCATTGTAGCGCCAGCTGCGGATAACGATCCACGGCAGCAGGGCAAGCAACACCAGTAAAGCCAGCAGCCCCAGCAGTGGCGTTACCGCCAACAGGATATAAAATACGATGAGGCCGCCGATCACCAACAGCCGCCCTTTCAGAATTTGCAGCGGTTGCGCATGGTAATCGAAACGATCGCCGTCCAATTCCGTGTTGCCGTAAAAATAGCGGCGGCGGCGCACCGTCGCCCAGGCGGAATAGATGCCCAGCGTCACGATGGTCAATAATGCGTTGACCAACCAAATCGCGAAGTACTCGCCACCTTTCCCATGGAATTTAATCCGGTGCAGCCCCAGCGGCTGCGAGGTATTGCTTGTCATAATTCTTTCGTCCTGAAAGTAATAGGTCATACCACTCCCCGCTTATTCGTCATGCGGGGTTTGCGGAATAAAAAAGCGTCTTATATAAGCACAATGCCGCGAGCAGTGACAATTATTCTTTTATTAAATAGGAATAATGCGAAGGTGGCCGCTTAATGATTTCATTGGCCTATTAAGTGTAAGCCTTAAATTAGCGGGAGAGAGAAGTACAATGACAAGGATAAAACAAGGGCCCGCTGCCGAGCCCGTTTCATTTTTTACGATTATCCGCGGCGCGCTTTCACCGCCGCCGCCAGATCGCGCAGCACGGTTTCGGTATCCTGCCAGCCGATGCAGCCGTCGGTCACGCTCTTGCCGTAAACCAGCGGTTCGCCGCTTTCGAGGTTCTGGTTGCCTTCCACCAGGTGGCTTTCGATCATCACGCCGATGATCGCTTTTTCACCGCCGCTAATCTGCCCGCAAACGTCAGCGCTCACGTCCATCTGCTTTTTGAACTGTTTGCTGCTGTTGGCATGGCTGAAGTCGATCATCACCTGCGCCGGCAGCCCGGCTTTGCTCAGGCCGGCTTTGACGTCCTTCACGTGCGCCGCGCTGTAGTTCGGCTCTTTGCCGCCGCGCAGGATAATGTGGCAATCGCCGTTGCCGCTGGTGTTAACGATCGCCGAGTGGCCCCATTTGGTCACCGACAGGAAGCAGTGCGGCGCGCCAGCGGCGTTGATGGCGTCGATCGCCACCTTGATGGTGCCGTCGGTGCCGTTCTTGAAGCCCACCGGGCAGGAAAGGCCGGAGGCCAGCTCGCGGTGCACCTGCGATTCCGTGGTGCGCGCGCCGATGGCGCCCCAGCTCATCAGATCCGCCAGGTACTGCGGCGTGATCATGTCGAGGAATTCGCCGGCGGCCGGCAGGCCGCTGTCGTTGATCTCCACCAGCAGCTTGCGCGCCAGGCGCAGACCGTCGTTGATGTTGAAACTGTTGTCCATCTGCGGATCGTTGATCAGGCCTTTCCAGCCCACGGTGGTGCGCGGTTTTTCGAAGTATACGCGCATGACCACTTCCAGCTCGCCGCTCAGTTCTTCACGCAGCGCCAGCAGGCGCCCCGCGTACTCTTTGGCGGCTTTCGTATCGTGGATAGAGCAAGGTCCAATCACCACCAGCAGGCGATCGTCGCTGCCGCGGAGGATATTGTGAATTGCGCTGCGGGCCTGGGACACCGTCTTTGCCGCGCGTTCAGTGGCCGGGAATTTCTCCAGCAAAGCCACCGGCGGCAGGAGTTCCTTAATATCATTAATGCGTAAATCGTCGTTTTGGTAATTCATAGCTTTTCCATTCGGTATCGAGGGGTATTTCGCAGTGCGTAACAGTGTAGATCCCAACAATCTAGCCTGTGGGAATGGCGCTGTAAATCACCTTTGCCCCCCGCCGCTGGAACCGCCAAATTAACAGCAGATTGTGCTGTTTCATCAGGGGAGCGCAGAGCCTCCTTTTTCGCTATGCTAGCGATCGGAATATAAATCGACCCGAGTTGAACATGCCCTCTCTGTTATTAGTTGATGACCACCCGGTGGTTCATGTCGCACTGGAAGCGGCGCTAATGAAATCATCCCGCCCCTACCGCCTCCAGGCGGCGCAGGACGACGTCCAGGCGCTGGCCCTGCTGGCCGAGGCTGCTTTCGGCCTGGTGATCCTGGATATCGGCCTGCCGCAGGTCGACGGGCTGCAGCTGTTGAAAAAAATCCGCCGCCGCTACCCGCAGCAGCCGATCCTGATCTATACCGCGCAGGAAGCCGAGGTCTATGCGCGCATGGCGCATGCCGCCGGCGCCAACGGTTTCGTCAACAAAGGCAGCTCGTTGGCAGAGTTGTTGCAGGCGATCGAGCAGGTGCTGGACGGTGAAACCCGCTTCCCCGCCGCCGCGCTGGCCGAAGAGCCGCCGACGGCGGACGGCGGGCTGCTCACCCCCAAAGAGCTCGAGGTACTGGGCTTGTTGAGCCAGGGGCTGTCCAACCTGCAGATTGCCGATCGGCTGCACATCAGCAACAAGACCGTCAGCACCCACAAGAAGAACATCCAGCGCAAAACCGGCGCCGGCAACCTGCTGGAGCTGGTGGCGGTGTTTAAAGAGCTGGCGCCATGATGCGCCGCGCCCTGCTGCTGCTGCTCCTGTGGTGCGGTCTGGCGCAGGCGGCGGAGCCGGTGCGCTATCAGCTGGTCAGCAATCTGAATACCCCCGAGAATATGCTGATCGTCGGCGAGAAAAACCCCTGGCGCGACCGTACGCTGCGCGTCGGCATCGTCAGTGAGAACACCAGCCCGTACAACATCATCGTGGATGACGATCTGTATGGGCTGAATGCCGACTACCTCGGCTATATCCAGCAGGTGACCGGCATTCGCTTCGCCATTTACGGCTTTGCCGATCTGACGCAGCTGGAGCAGGCGCTGCACGACGGCAAGATCGATCTGCTGTACGGCATCCCGCAGAGTGAGGCGCTGCACGGCCTGGCGATCTCTCAGCCCTATTACGTCAGCAACCTGCGCGTATTGCGCGATCGCAGCAACGATCGGCCGGTGATGCTCAACTCCGCCAACGCCCGCGTCGCGATCGGCGCGCTGACCGACATGCAGTCCGGCGGCGCTCTGCAGGCGGTCGCGTCGCAGATCCAGCGCTACGACAACAATCTGCAGGCGGTCTACTCGCTGCTCAACGGCAGCAGCGACTACTTTATCGCCGACGAGGCCAGCGCCAGCTTTATCATCGATCAGCTGCAGCTCGGCCAGCTCTATCAGATTGAAAGCAACGAGAACCTGGGCAACCTGTCCTTCGTGTTCGCCGCCGACGACTCGCGGCTGATAGACACGCTGGACACCGCCATCGCCGACGCGCCGATGGAGCTGATGAACGCCCTGCAGGGCCGCTGGAGCAAGAAGATCCCCAGCTATCTCGATACCGGCAATGCCGATCTGACGACGATGGAGAAGAATTGGGTGGCGAGCCACCGCGTGGTTTACTACGCCGCCATCGAGAACAACTTCCCGTTCGCCTACCGCGGCTCCGACGGCCAGCCGCGCGGCTACGCCATCGACATTCTCAACATCATCGCGCAAAACACCGGGCTGCGTTTCGCGCCGCTGTGGGCGCGCAACGCCGAGCAGGCCGATCTGCTGGTGCAGTCCGGCCAGGCCAGCTTCCGCGCCGCCCTGCCGCTGGCGCGCGGCGTCAAGGCGCGCTACGGCGCCAGCATGCCGATCCACCGTTCGCTGTGGGGGGTTTACGTCGGCCAGCACGCCGACGGCATTTCCACCTGGAGCGATTTGGCCGGCAAGCGCATCGGCGTGCTGCAGGGCGATTTGGCGCAGGGGCTGGTGCCGGAACAGGAGCAAACCATCAGCTTCGCCGACAGCAAGTCGATGTACGACGCGCTGGCCAACGGCCAGCTGGATGCGCTGGTGGATAACGTCATCTCCGCCAACTTTTTGGCGCTGTCGCGCTATTCCGGCGCCATCAAGCTGGCCTTTGCCGCCAACAACATCCCCTACCCAGTGGCCTTCGGCGTGCGCCGCGATCAACCTCTTCTGTTGGCGATCCTCGATAAGAACCTGATGCAGATCCCGGCGGACACCCTGCAATCGCTGCGCGACGAGTGGATCGTCGACCGCAGCAACCTGATCGACGCGGTGAATGACAACCGCATGCCGCCGCAGACCACCTGGTTGCTGGCGCTGCTGGCCGCCGCCACCGTGCTGCTGCTGGCGCTGACGCTGCGCCGTTTCATGCTGCAGCGCCGTGAAAAACGCGAACGCGAAGAACTCGAGCACGCGCGCCGCCGCGCAGAGGCGGAAAACCGCATGAAGAGCAAATTCCTCGCCACCGTCAGCCATGAGCTGCGCACGCCGATGCACGCCATCCTCGGCCTGCTGGAACTGGAGCTCAAACGCCAACCCGCGCCGGAAGGCCTGCCGGTGATATACAGCTCGGCCTCATCGCTGCTCAACCTGCTCAACGACCTGCAGGATCACGCGCGGTTGGAAACCGGCTCGCTGACGCTGGCACCGAAACCGGTGGTGCTGCGCCCCTGGGTAGCGCGCATCGACGCCCTCTACCGGCCGCTGATCGGCGAGCGGCCGTTGACGCTGAGCGTGGTGGCGGATCCGGCATTGCCGGAGGCGGTAGTGATTGATGGTGAGCGTTTACTTCAGGTAGCTAACAACCTGATAAACAACGCGATAAAGTTTACGCCGCGCGGCGCCATTCAGGTCGAGATCGGCTGGCGCGCGCAGGATGAGCGGCAGGGGGAATTGCATCTGACGGTGAACGACAGCGGCTGCGGTATCGCCGCCGATGAAATAGACAAACTGTTCCAACCGTTTTACCGCGCGCGCGGCGCGCAACGCATCTCGGTGCAGGGTACCGGTTTGGGGCTGTCGATCTGCAAAGAGATCGTCGAACAGATGGGCGGCCGCATCGAGCTGCACTCGCAGCCGGGCGTCGGCACCCGCGTCGAGGTCGCGATACCGGTCGAGCTGAGCGGCGCGGCGCCGGTTGCCGCCCCGGAGGAAAGCCCCTTTGCTCTGCCGTCTTCCGCCTTGCGTACTGCGCTGATCGACGATCACCCCACCAATCTGTTGCTGATGGAACGCCAGCTGCGCCACTTCGGGCTGCAACCCGCCCGCTTCGAACAAGGCTATGCGCTGTTGAAGGCCCAACGCCGGCAACCGTTCGATCTGCTGTTTATCGACTATAACATGCCGCGCCCGGACGGCCTGACGCTGGCCAGGCTGATCCGCCGCGACGAACAGCGGCTGCAACGCCCGCCTTGCCGCATCGTGCTCTGTTCGGCAGACGTGCAGGAGTTTACCCGCATTCCTCCGGGGCTGGTGGCGATCGACCACTTCCTGACCAAACCGATTTCACTGGCGGCGATCGGCCAGGTGTTGGCTCAGCAACCGCAGGTGCAGGAAGCAAAGTCAGTCCTTACTGACCTGCGGCAAACGCTGGTCGAAATGGCGGGTGGCGATCGCGCCATGCTGCAGCGGCTGGCGCAGACGCTCGGCGATACGCTGCGGCAAGACCGGCAGCGGCTCGCGGACGCCGTCGCCGCGAACGACTGGCCGCGCCTGGAGCAGGCGGCGCACCGCATCAAGGGCAGCCTGCTGATGCTGCAACTGCCGGAAGCCGCGCAGCTGTGCCAGCAGCTGGTGGAAACCGCACGTCGGGGCGCGCTTGCCGCCGCCGCTTATACTAAATTAAAGGCGTTAGTGGCGCAGATAGTGCCGGAGCTGGACGCTCTGCTCGCCGCCGCCCCCACTTTGGCTATGCATAAGGATGAATAATGTCGGACACTCCACACGTACACCTGCCGAAAGACAGTAATAGTAAACGCCTACTGACCGCTTTTTTAGTCACCGCCGTCTTTATGGTGGCCGAGGTGGTCGGCGGCCTGTTGTCCGGCTCGTTGGCGCTGTTGGCCGACGCCGGCCACATGCTGACCGATGCAGCCGCGCTGCTGGTGGCGCTGATGGCGGTGCACTTCTCCCAGCGCAAGCCCAACGCGCGCCACACCTTCGGCTACCTGCGCCTGACCACCCTGGCGGCCTTCCTCAACGCCGCGGCGCTGCTGGTGATCGTGGTATTCATCCTGTGGGAGGCGATACGGCGTTTCTTCGAGCCGCAGCCGGTGATGGGTACCCCGATGCTGATCATCGCCGTAGCGGGGCTGCTGGCGAACCTGTTCGCCTTCTGGTTGCTGCATCGCGGCAGCGAAGAGAAAAATATCAACGTGCGCGCCGCCGCGCTGCATGTGCTGGGCGATCTACTCGGCTCGGTGGGCGCCATCGTCGCCGCCATCGTCATTCTTGCCACCGGCTGGACGCCGATTGACCCGATCCTGTCGGTGCTCGTCTCCTGTCTGGTGCTGCGCAGCGCCTGGCGGCTGCTGAAGGAGAGTTTCCACGAGCTGCTGGAAGGCACGCCGCAGGAGGTCGATATCGCCAAGCTGCAAAAAGACCTGTGCCTGAATATCCCGGAAGTGCGCAACATCCATCACGTGCACGTCTGGCAGATCGGCGAACAGAAGCTGATGACGCTGCATGCGCAGGTGATCCCGCCGCATGACCACGATGGGCTGTTGCAACGCATTCAGGCTTATCTGTTGGAACACTACAAGATTGGCCACGTGACCATTCAGATGGAGTACCGGCACTGCGAGACACCGGACTGCGGTATCAACCGGGCGCCGGAGCCGAGTGAACACTCACATGCCGAAGCCCACTCCCATCTGGGACATCGCCACTAAGCCAAGAGGGCGCCATCACGGCGCCCTCTGCGTTGTTAAGGTGCGGAAGAGAGCGGGTTGGAACCATTGCGCCCGGCGCTCTTGATCCATAGCCAGGAGCCGTTCAGGGCAATCAGCGTCAGAATGACATACTCCAGCGCCATCGCGTACACCCCCTGGTAGGCGAAGATCGCCACGCTGATGACATCGATAACCACCCACAGCAGCCAGTTTTCCACGTACTTGCGCGTCATCAGAATCATCGCCACGATGGAGAGCACCATCATCGCCGAATCCCAGAACGGGAACGCGTCCGGCTGCAGCTCAGGCATCTGCACGTTCAGCCCCAGCCCTTGCATCACCGCCACCGCGATCTGCGTCAACCAGGCGAACACGCGGTCGATATTGAAGGTCATCAGGCCGATGCCGATGATGCAGACCGCCGCCCAGGCCAACGCTTTCGGCAGCGGCAGCCAGCGGATCTGCAGCTCAGCCTGATTATCCTGGGTCTGGCGGCTCCAGGCATACCAACCGTAAATGTTGGCGCCGAAGAAAAACAGCTGCAGCAGCAGGCTGGCGTACAGCTGGATCTGGAAGAAAATCACCGCGAACAGCGTGACGTTGATCAGGCCGAACAGGTAGTTGATGATTTTTTCCTTGCTGGCGTACCAGATGCACAGCAACCCGAACAGCGTGCCGATGGCTTCGATCCACGACAGATCGTAACCGCCCGCGCCAAGCGGAATGTGCACCAGAATATTGCTGGTACTGAAGAAGCTCATGAGGTCATCCTTTTAAACGGTTAAGCGTTGCCTTTAACCTGCATTTTAAGCTGAGCGGCGAAATCCAGCATGCGGTTCAGCGGCACCAGCGCCTTTTCACGCAGCGCGGCGTCCACGTGGATCTCATGCTGCGCGCCCCCCTGCTCCAGCCCTTCGGCAATCGCCTTCAGGCCATTCATCGCCATCCACGGGCAATGCGCGCAGCTGCGGCAGGTCGCCCCTTCTCCGGCGGTCGGCGCTTCGAACAGCTCCTTGTCCGGACAGGCCTGCTGCATCTTGTAAAAGATACCGCGATCGGTGGCGACGATCAGCTGTTGATGCGGCAATGTTTTCGCCGCCTGAATCAGTTGGCTGGTCGATCCCACCGCATCCGCCAATTCAACCACCGCCTGTGGCGATTCGGGATGCACCAGAATGGCCGCCTGCGGATAGAGCGCCTTCATGCGCCGCAGCGCCTGAGTCTTGAACTCGTCATGGACAATGCAGGCGCCTTGCCAACACAGCACGTCGGCGCCGGTCTGCTTCTGCACGTAGCTGCCGAGATGGCGATCCGGCGCCCAGATGATCTTCTCGCCCAGGCTGTCCAGGTGTTCGATCAGCTCGACGGCGATGCTGGAAGTGACCACCCAGTCAGCGCGCGCTTTGACCGCCGCCGAGGTGTTCGCATAGACCACCACGGTACGATCGGGATGGCTGTCGCAAAACGCATGAAACTCCTCTTCCGGGCAGCCCAGATCCAGCGAACATTCGGCAAACAGCGTCGGCATCAGCACCTGTTTTTCCGGGCTGAGGATCTTGGCGGTTTCCCCCATGAAACGCACGCCGGCCACCAGCAGCGTGGAAGCCGGATGGGCGCTGCCGAAGCGCGCCATTTCCAGCGAATCCGCCACGCAGCCGCCGGTTTCTTCCGCCAGCGCCTGGATTTCCGGATCGGTATAATAGTGTGCGACCATCACCGCATTGCGCTGCTTGAGCAGGGTTTTGATCTTCTCGCGATAAAAGGCTTTTTCGGCTACGTCCAGCGGTACCGGTTTAGGCGGGAAGGGATACACCGCCGCATTGACATCAAACATTTCACTCATCGCTGCAATCTCATGCTAGGCTGGGCGCCTGCCGCGTGAATATCGCCTGCCGCAACGCCCTTCGTTTTATATACTAAACAAAATACCTAAATTTGCGCGAAAAGTCCGCTGATATTTTCATATTTGCGCATCCATTGTTTAATGAATTAAAAATACGGACGCTGGCCGTGCAGTTCACAGCGGATAATGGCCTGACGAGACCGTATAGCCCGTTCAGAGAACAGCGGGATGATGATCGGTGCAATGTTGAAACGAGAAAGCACGAATGTAGATTACGGTGCTGCAGATGCGAAAAAAGCGCCAAAAGGCGCTTTTCTCTGAATGGGTGGGTCGTGCAGGATTGATTCGGCCTGTGGCCTCACCCTGCGGGCAACGCTGCGCGTTGTCGTATCGCTGCGCGATACTCGAACCTGAGCGCAGGCTCTCACCCGCACGACTCGGTGAACTCTGTTGGCAAGAGGGTAAAGCAGAATCTGGTGGCGCAGATGCGAAAAAAGCGCCAAAAGGCGCTTTTTCTGAATTGGTGGGTCGTGCAGGATTCGAACCTGCGACCAATTGATTAAAAGTCAACTGCTCTACCAACTGAGCTAACGACCCGCAGTGTGGTGGGTGATGACGGGCTCGAACCGCCGACCCCCTCCGTGTAAAGGAGATGCTCTACCAACTGAGCTAATCACCCACTGCTGTGGTACTGCTATTTTTCACTCTCAAAGAGTGGTGGGTCGTGCAGGATAACTCGGCCTTTGGCCTCGCCCTTCGGGCCATCACCGGAGTGATGTTGTCTCGCTTTGCGAGACTCGAACCTTACGGTTCTCATCCTGACGATTTAACACCTTGCTCTATTAAAGAGTGGTGGGTCGTGCAGGATTCGAACCTGCGACCAATTGATTAAAAGTCAACTGCTCTACCAACTGAGCTAACGACCCACTGATGTGGTTTACTGCTGATGGCGAATGGGTTACTGAAACCAACTCGCGGAAAACAAGGATGGGGATGTTCAGGACAACTCGACGGGTACTCGACTCGGACCTTTACTTTGCCACATCAAACCGATTCTGAAGCTGTCATTCTTTCTTAAAGAATGGTGGGTCGTGCAGGATTCGAACCTGCGACCAATTGATTAAAAGTCAACTGCTCTACCAACTGAGCTAACGACCCATAACAGTGGTGGGTGATGACGGGCTCGAACCGCCGACCCCCTCCGTGTAAAGGAGATGCTCTACCAACTGAGCTAATCACCCACTGTTGTGGTTACTGCTACTTCAGAAATTGGTGGGTCGTGCAGGATTCGAACCTGCGACCAATTGATTAAAAGTCAACTGCTCTACCAACTGAGCTAACGACCCAATTTCCCTGCCGCTTTAACATCTTGCAAGATGTCTTGGCAACGGCGGCATATATTACTAATTTATCTTGGCAGCGCAACCTAAATTTTTTACCGATGCGTTCAACTGCTTGTTCTTCACGCGAATGAGCCCAGAAATCGGTCAAATCGACTAACTTCTGGGCTCATTTTTCTGACTGTTAACCGCCTACGCGACTTTTCGCCTGTTTGGCCGCCGCACTGGTTGGGTACTGTTTAATCACCTGCTGGAACACGGCTTTGGCTTTATCGGCCTGCCCTTTCTCCTGCATGATGATACCCACCTTGTACATGGCGTCCGGCGCCTTCGGTGATTTAGCGTAATTCTTCACCACCACCGCAAAATAGTAGGCCGCGTCGTCTTTTTTACCCTTGTTGTAGAACAACTGGCCCAGCCAATAGTTGGCGTTGGGCTGGTAAGTAGACTTCGGGTACTGTTTTACGAAGGACTGAAAGGCGGAAATCGCCTGGTCATACTGTTTTTTTTCCAGTGCCAGAGAAACAGCGGCGTTGTAGTCGCTGTTCTCATCACCGCCGCTCGGCGTGGCGGAGGCGGCTGCGGAAGCGCTGCCGCCCGCATCGGAAGATGCGCCTGCGGCTGCCCCGCCGGCAGCGCCCGCGGCCGCAGAGGCACTCTGAGCGCCGCCCTGGCTGAGGCTATCCATCTGTTGATAGATTTGCTTCTGGCGTTCAACCACCTGATTCAACTGATACTGGCTTTCCTGGATTTGCCCACGGAGAGAATCAATGTCGCGTTGGTTATCAGAGAGTTGTTGCTGGAGTTGATTTAAAAGCTGGCCTTGAGCATTGCTGATGCGCTCAAGCGAGGTGACGCGGTCTTCGACCGAGCCGGAGCCGACATTACTGATTGGCGCTTGGGCAGTAGCGGCCCAGGGGGCCGCTACGCCAACCAGTAACGACAGACTCAACAGGTGACGTCTGAAGTTACTGTTCATGCGATTCTCTTAGTAAACCAGAACGGCACGACGGTTTTTAGCATAAGCCGCTTCGTCGTGGCCCAGTACTGCTGGTTTTTCTTTACCGTAAGAAACGATAGAGATCTGGTCAGCGGAAACGCCTTTACCCTGCAGGTACATTTTAACGGCGTTAGCACGGCGCTCACCCAGAGCGATGTTGTATTCCGGCGTGCCGCGTTCGTCAGCGTGGCCTTCAACGGTCACTTTGTAAGACGGGTTGTTACGCAGGAATGCAGCGTGCGCGTCCAGCATCTGAGCGAATTCGGAGCTTACGTCATACTTGTCCAGGCCGAAGTAAACGATGTTGTTCTTCTGCAGTTCTTGCATCTGCAGACGAGCTTGTTCTTCGGAAGACAGGTTGCTGCTGCCGTTTTCCATACCAGTGCCAGCGCCCATACCAGATTGGTCGTTGTTTGCGCTTTTGTTAGAACTACAAGCTGCTACAGCCAGAACTGGCAGTGCCAGCAGAAGCCCTTTCAGCACTTTGTTCAGTTGCATTTCTTTGATCCTTTTATAGTTTGCCATACATATTTACACATGCATCACAGATACGGCGACCAGGCAGGGAATTTGACCTGTCCATCAGTTGCCGGAAGACGCGCTTTGAAACGCCCATCAGTTGACACCAACTGCAGCACGGAGCCCATACCTTGCGTCGAGCTATAGATCACCATGGTGCCGTTTGGCGCAATACTAGGCGTTTCATCGAGGAAGGTACCGGTCAAAACCTGAACGGCGCCCGATCCAAGATCTTGTTTGGCGATGTGTTGCGCACCACTGTTGGTGCTGACCATCACCAGGAATTTACCGTCGGAGCTGACTTCAGAATCCTGGTTCTGAGAGCCTTCCCACGTCAGGCGCTGTGCGGCACCGCCGCTGGCGCTGATTTTATAAATCTGCGGACGCCCGCCCTGGTCGGAGGTAAACGCCAGAGACTGGCCATCCGGGAACCAGGTCGGTTCGGTGTTGTTGTTGCGGCCATCGGTCAGCTGCGTGATCTGGCCGGAGCCGAGGTTCATCACGTACAGGTTCAGGCTGCCGCTCTTGGACAGCGCGAAGGCCAGTTTGCTGCCGTCCGGCGAGAACGCCGGCGCACCGTTGTGGCGCGGGAACGAGGCGATCTGGCGGATGGCGCCGTTAGCCAGGGTCTGCACCACCAGCGCGGAACGGCCGCTCTCAAAGGTCACGTAAGCCAGTTTGCTGCCGTCCGGCGACCAGGCCGGGGACATCAGCGGCTCAGGCGAACGGTGCACCGTAAACTGGTTGTAACCGTCGTAATCCGCTACGCGCAGCTCATACGGGAATTTCCCGCCGTTGGTCTGCACGACGTAGGCGATACGGGTACGGAACGCGCCCTTGATGCCGGTCAGCTTCTCGAACACTTCGTCGCTGGCGGTATGGGCAGAATAACGCAACCACTGTTTGGTCACTTTATACTGGTTCTGCGCCAATACGGTGCCCGGCGAACCCGAGGTGTCCACCAGTTGGTAGGAGATCAGGTAGCTGCCGTCGGCGCCAGGTTGAACCTGGCCGACAACCACGGCGTCGATGCCCAGCGCAGTCCAGGCCGCCGGGGTCACTTCAGACGCGGAGGTCGGTTGCTGCGGCATGCGCGCCACGTCGATCGGGTTGAATTTACCGCTGTTGCGCAGATCCGCGCCGACAATCTTGCCAATATCTTCCGGCGGCGTGCCTGGGCCCGCCCATTTAAACGGCACCACGCCAATCGGACGAGCGGAGTCGACCCCTTGGGTGATTTCAATGCGAACTTCCGCGTGCAGCACGGACGCCCACAGAATTAAAAAACCTAGCGCTACTCGAAATGCCTGCTTCATCTCATCTCCCTTATCCAGGCGGGATGCCTGCGATAAATTAGCAGAATTTTAACAAACCAACTTACGTAAAACTACATAATCCCTGTTGGTTACCTTAGTACATCCCTGTGATATCACTCAGTCAATCAACCGTTATTTCGGTTTGAATTCAAGGATAGAATTCTTAAAGTGCTGATAAACGGCATCGCTCGGCGGCTTCGGTATATGCGCCAACTTGGCGGCAGACACCGCGGCCTGACACAGCGCCGGATCGCCGCCCGCCGCTTGTACGCTTATCAGCAGGCCGTCCGGCGCCAGCTTGATACGCAGATCGCAGGTTTTGCCGGCGAACGAGCTGGCGTCATAGAACTTGCTCTGAATCGCCCCCTGAATTTGCCCCATATAACCGCTGATATCCGCCCCGCTGGCCCCAGCCGTTTTGGCATTGCCCTGCCCGGCCGGTTTACCGTCGCCCTTCGATTTGGCACCGCCGCCTTTCGGCGCGTTCTTGCCGTCCGCCAGGCCACCAAACAGATCGTTGACTTCCTCCGATTGCTTCGCAGCCTCAGCGGCGGCCTTCTTCTTGGCGTCCGCGGCGGCTTTCTTGGCGGCAGCGGCTTTCTCGGCCGCAGCTTTCTTCTCGGCTTCCGCTGCGGCTTTTTTCTCGGCTTCAGCGGCCGCTTTCTTCTCCGCAGCTTCTGCGGCTTTTTGCTCTGCGGCGGCGGCCGCGGCTTTCTTCGCCTCTTCCGCCTGTTTCTTGGCGGCGGCAGCGGCGGCCGCTTCTTTCTTGGCTTCCGCCTCGGCTTTCTTCTGCGCGTCCGCCTGCGCTTTGGCTATCTTGTCCGCTTCAGCCTTCGCCTTCGCGGCGGCGGCCTCGGCGACCTTCTGTTGCTCTTTGGCCTTGGCTGCGGCGGCTTCCGCCGCTTTTTGCTGCTCGGCGGCCTGTTTCTGCTGCTCCGCCGCCTTCTGCTGTTGCTCAGCCTGCGCTTTGGCGTCCTGCGCGGCTTTCTCCTGCGCCGCCAAACGCTCTTTCTCCAGCTCTTTCAGGCGCTGCTGTTGCTCCGCCTGCTTCTGCTGAAGCTCTTCGGCCTGTTGCTCCGCCTTTTTCTGGCGCTGCTTTTCGGCACGCTGCGCATCGTTGCTCTGCTGCTGCTGGCGATTGTACTGCTCCACCACCGCGCCGGGATCGACCATCACCGCGCCCACCACGGTGCCATCACCGCCACCGCCGGCGCCCATGTCGACATTTTCCTGCAGCGATCCCCAAATCAGCAGGGCAATCAGTATGAAGTGCAGAACGACCGAAACAATAACGGCGCGGTTCAGCTTATCGTTTTGCTCAGTTGCCTTTACCAAAATAGATTCCCAAAAACTGGTGTTGCTTATACGGGGTTCCTGGGCCGCAGCGCAGGAACCGGGTTGCCGTTCGCCTTACGGTCAGATTGGCTGGGTCATCAGCCCTACGGAAGCCACGCCCGCCTGATGGAGAATATTCAATGCCTTGATAATCTCATCGTAAGGGACTTCCTTCGCACCGCCGATCAAAAAGACCGTTTTCGGGTTAGCCGCCAAACGCGACTTGGCTTCGGCCGCGACTTGCTCAGGCGGCAACAGCTCCATACGGTTGTGATCCACCACCAGGGTGTATTGACCTACGCCAGAAACCTCGAGGATCACCGGCGGATTGTCATCGCTGGACACCGTTTTGGAATCGGTGGCGTCCGGCAGGTCAACCTCCACGCTCTGCGTGATGATTGGCGCGGTTGCCATAAAGATCAGCAGCAGCACCAGCAACACGTCGAGCAGCGGAACGATGTTAATTTCGGACTTCAGCTCGCGCCGACTACGTCCACGTACTCTCGCCATGCTACCTCCTACTTATTTGCTGTCGCTGGAGAAGGCCTGACGATGCAGAATAGCGGTGAACTCTTCCATAAAGTTGTCGTAATTCTGCTCAAGCTTGTTGACGCGCTGGTTGAGACGGTTGTAGGCCATGACCGCCGGGATGGCGGCGAACAGACCGATCGCGGTGGCGATCAGCGCTTCGGCGATACCCGGCGCCACCATCTGCAGCGTGGCTTGCTTCACCGCGCCCAGCGCGATAAAGGCGTGCATGATCCCCCACACGGTGCCGAACAGGCCGATGTACGGGCTGATCGAACCGACGGTGCCGAGGAACGGAATATGGGTTTCCAGCGTTTCCAGCTCGCGATTCATCGAAATGCGCATCGCGCGCGACGCCCCTTCGATCACCGACTCCGGCGCATGGTTGTTGGCACGGTGCAGGCGGGCGAACTCTTTGAAGCCGGAATGGAAGATCTGCTCGGAGCCGGTCAGGCTATCGCGACGCGCCTGACTTTCCTGGTACAGACGGGAAAGCTCGATACCGGACCAGAATTTGTCTTCAAAGGCTTCGGCGTCACGCGTCGCCGCATTGAGGATGCGGGTGCGCTGAATGATGATCGCCCAGGAGGCTACCGAGAAGCATATCAAAATCAACATGATAAGCTTAACCAGCAGGCTCGCCTTCAAGAATAAATCTAGGATGTTCATGTCAGTCACTGCTTAAACTCCGCGACAATAGACTTAGGAAGCGCTCTCGGCTTCATTTGGTGTGGATCAATACAGGCAATCAGGACATCTGCCTGGCTCAGTAGGGCCCCGTCAGAATTGACAATGCGTTGAGCAAACGTGAGAGAAGCCCCGCGCAGACAGGTGATTTCGCTCTGTACCTCCAGTTGCTCGTCGAGACGAGCCGGAGCCAGATAATCCACCGTCATGCGCCGGACGACAAAAGCGACTTGTTCACTGAGCAGCTGCTGTTGATGAAAGTTGTGCTGACGCAGCATCTCTGTGCGCGCTCTTTCAAAAAAGGCGACGTAGCGGGCGTGATAGACCACACCACTGGCATCGGTATCCTCGTAGTAAACGCGAACCGGCCATCGAAACAACGTATTACTCACTCTACTTCCCAGCAATGCAATTTAACGCTGCTACTATACGCAAGACGGATCGGGTTGGGAATGGGTTACAAGATGGGAATGAAAATAATTATGGGCCGTGAGAGCCCATAACATGGGGACATCGGGGAGATTATAAAGAAACGTAAAGTAATCCTGCGCACAAGATCACAATTGCGGGAAGCGGCGCAAAAAAAGCGCGCCAGACGCTGCGCTGCGGGCGGAATCCGAAACCGTGGATCACCCCGGCGCACACCGCCCAAATCAGCAACAGCCCTTCCCAAATCTCCAGCGAGCTGGTTTTGGCGGCGAAACGCGTCGGATCCCAGAACACGCACCCCGCCAAAATCAACGCCAGCACCAGGGAAAGGGCCCGGATCGGGCCCTTGTCGGTGACAGCGTACAGCTTGTCAATCACGGACGAGCTCATCACTTACCGTCTTGCTGAGCTTTGGTTGCTTCGCTCTGCTCAAGCGCCAGCGCCGTGATGATGCCGAAGGCGCAGGCAAGAAGCGTTCCGAGAATCCAGGCAAAATACCACATGGTTTAGCTCCTTATCCTTAGTACAGCGAATGCTTGTTGTTTTCGATGTAGTTCTTGTCGAGGCGACCGAACATTTTGTAGTACGACCAGCTGGTGTACGCCAAAACGATAGGCACGAAGATTGCCGCCACGACGGTCATCACTTTCAGCGTCAACAGGCTCGACGTCGCGTCCCACATGGTCAGGCTGACGTTAGGCACGGTGCTGGACGGCATCACGAACGGGAACATGGTGACCCCGGCGGTGAGGATGACGCAGGCGATGGTCAGCGACGAGGTGACGAACGCCAGCGCGCCTTTCTCCAGACGCGAGAACAGGATGGTGAACAACGGCAGCACCACGCCCAGCGCAGGCAACGCCCACAGCAGCGGATACTTGTTGAAGTTGATCAGCCAGGCGCCAGCCTGATGCGCCACTTCTTTACGCATCGGGTTGGATTCCGCCAGGGTGTCCAGCGCCGACGTCACGACGAAGCCGTCGATGCCTTTCACCAGCCATACGCCCGCCAGCAGGAAGCACACCGCCATGATCAGCGTCGCGATCTGCGCCGCGGCGCGTGAACGCAGGTGGATCTCGCCGGTGGTGCGCATTTGCAGGTAGGTCGCCCCCTGGGTGACCAGCATGGTCAGGCTGACCACGCCCGCCAACAGACCGAACGGATTCAGCAGTTGGAAGAAGTTGCCGGTGTAGAACAGGCGCATGTACTCGTCCATGTGGAACGGCACGCCCTGCAGCAGGTTGCCGAACGCCACGCCGAAGACCACGGCAGGCACGAAGGAGCCGATGAAGATGCCCCAGTCCCACATGTTGCGCCAGCGGCTGCTCTCCAGCTTGGAACGGTAATCGAAACCGACCGGGCGGAAGAACAAGGCGGCCAGCACCAGGATCATGGCGACGTAGAAGCCGGAGAAGGCCGCTGCGTAGACCATCGGCCAGGCGGCGAACAGCGCGCCGCCGGCGGTGATCAGCCACACCTGGTTACCGTCCCAGTGCGGGGCGATGGAGTTGATCATCACCCGGCGCTCGGTATCGGTTTTCCCGATGATGCGCACCAGAATGCCGACGCCCATGTCGAAACCGTCGGTGACGGCGAAGCCGATCAGCAGTACGCCAACCAGGACCCACCAAATAAATCGCAGTACTTCATAGTCAAACATACGTGGACTCCTGTTTAGCGCGCTTCCTGCACGGCGGCAGTCGGTTGTTCAAAGTGATAGCGGCCGGTTTTCAGGCTGCTTGGACCCAGACGCGCAAACTTGAACATCAGGTACAATTCAGCCACCAGGAACAGGGTGTACAAGCCGCAGATCAGCCCCATCGAGAACAGAATGTCGCCCGCGGTCAGTGAAGAGTTGGCGACCGCCGTCGGCAGCACCTCACCAATCGCCCACGGTTGACGGCCGTATTCCGCCACGAACCAGCCGGACTCGATCGCGATCCAAGGCAGCGGCAAACCGTACAGCGCCGCGCGGTGCAGCCATTTTTTCTGGCCGATGCGGCCGCGGATCACGTTCCAGAACGACAGGCCGATGATCAACAGCATGATCACGCCACAGGCCACCATGATGCGGAAGGCGAAGTACAGCGGCGCCACGCGCGGAATGGAGTCCTTGGTCGCCAGCTGGATCTGCGCTTCCGTCGCGTCGGTGACGTTCGGGGTATAGCGCTTCAGCAGCATGCCGTAGCCCAGGTCTTGCTTGGTTTTGTTGAATTCGGCACGCACCGCAGGATCGGTGTTGCCGCCGCGCAGCTCTTCCAGCAGCTGGTAGGCTTTCATCCCGTTGCGGATGCGCACTTCATGCTGCGCCATCAGATCTTTCAGGCCGGTGACCTGAGTGTCCGTGGAACGGGTGGCGATCAGGCCAAGCGCATACGGGATCTGAATAGAGAAGGAGTTTTCCATCTTGTCCTGATCGGGAATGCCGAACAGGGTGAAGGACGCCGGCGCCGGCTGGGTGTCCCATTCCGCTTCGATAGCGGCCAGTTTGGTTTTCTGCACGTCGCCCATTTCGTAGCCGGATTCATCACCCAGAACGATAACGGACAGAATGGCAGCCATACCGAAGCTGGCAGCGATGGCGAAGGAGCGCTTGGCGAAGGCGATGTCGCGGCCTTTCAGCAGGTAGTAGGAGCTGATGCCCAGAACGAACATCGCGCCGCAGGTGTAGCCGGAAGCCACGGTGTGAACGAATTTCACCTGCGCAACCGGGTTAAGCACCAGTTCGGAGAAGCTGACCATCTCCATGCGCATGGTTTCGAAGTTGAAATCCGACGCGATCGGGTTCTGCATCCAGCCGTTGGCGACCAGGATCCACAGCGCGGACAGGTTGGAGCCGAGGGCCACGAACCAGGTTACCGCCATGTGCTGCACCTTGCTCAGACGATCCCAGCCGAAGAAGAACAGGCCGACCAGCGTCGATTCAAGGAAGAACGCCATCAGACCTTCGATAGCCAGTGGGGCCCCGAAGATATCGCCGACGTAGTGAGAGAAATACGACCAGTTAGTCCCGAACTGGAACTCCATGGTCAAACCGGTGGCCACACCCAGAGCAAAGTTAATCGCAAATAACTTTCCCCAGAATTTGGTCATGTCTTTATAGATTTGTTTGCCAGACAGGACATATACCGTTTCCATAATTGCCAGCAAGAACGCCATACCGAGCGTTAATGGGACAAATAAGAAATGGTACATCGCCGTTAAAGCAAACTGTAAGCGCGACAGTTCGACAATATCAAACATCTTGACTCCTTGCTCCTCGCAGGAAGACTCCGACACGCGGTTATCGGCACGCCTCTTTCAAAGCCGCCAGTAACGCCCCGCAGTGAATGCCCTTAAACACAACAAATTTGATCCAGCTTCTCCGCTTTCAACCGCACACTCGGCCAATAGCCCCTCGGGCCGTCGACAAGCACGCCACTGAAAACCGACAACGGGTAACAAATGCAACAAGATCAACCATCCATAATCACAACATGGATGATACTCGCCCAATCCCACACAATAAATAGGTTTTTACGTGACGTGGGTTAGACTTTTGGTTACAGGTCAAATCTTAGCCGAAAGAGGTACTTCGGGCTAATTTGATCTGAGACAATTTAAGCCTATCCGCATCTTATTTCCATATTCATCAGCACATTTCGCATAATTTTCTTAGGGTCATGTTGCGCAATGGTTTAATTGTTTTTTAATGATATTTTTGTGTTAAATAAATGTAATTTAAAAGAGCCGCCATTGTATTATTACGCGCTTATTATGCGACATAATTAACCTTTTATTTCCAATAAGCCGTGACAGTGATAGCAGTCACAAAACAACAAATCTCTCTCCAATATTAGTCTATTTCTCGCGATGGGATCGTAAAGGTTGCGATTTTGTAGCAGAATGACCACTTATGTTAAAATTGCATTGAGTGACAATAACTTATGAAAAAAATCATCTTTGCCTCTGTCTTGGGACTCTCGGGAAACGCCATGGCCGCCGAAACGGTAAATATCACCCTGCTGGGCACCTCCGATCTGCACGGCACCTTCGTGCCCTGGGACTACGCCAGCGACACGGAGAATCTGGCGGGCAGCCTGAGCCAGATAGCCACTCAGGTGAAAAAGGTGCGCGCTGAGCAGCCCAACCTGATCCTGGTGGACGCCGGCGACACCATTCAGGGCAACTTCGTCGAAACCTTCAAGCATGAGGCCGTCAGCCCGATGATGCTGGGCCTCAACGCGCTCAATTATGACGTCTGGGTGATGGGCAACCACGAGTTCGACTTCGGCCTGCCGGTGCTGGCTACGCCGCTCAAGCAGTTCAAGGGCGCGGCGCTGGCGGGCAATATCGTCTGGGACAACGGCAAGCCCTATCTGCCGGCCTACACCATCGTCGAACGCCAGGGCGTGAAGATCGGCATTATCGGCATGGACACGCCGATGACCGCGGAATTCGCCAAGGGCACCGATCGCATCAAAGGGCTGAACTTCACCGATCCGGTGCAGGCGGTGAAGCAGGTCATCAGGCAAATCGACGGCCAGGTCGACGCCATCGTGCTGGTGGCGCATATGGGCATCGACAATGAGAACCAGCGCCCCGGCACCGGCGTGGCCGACATCGCCAACGCCAACCCGGAGCTGGCGGCGATCGTCGCCGGCCATATGCATGTGAAGATCGACAAAGCGGTGGTTAACGGCGTCATCATCACCGAACCGGATAAATACGGCCGCGCGCTGTCGCGCATCGATCTGCAGTTTGAACGCCGCGACGGCAAATTCACGCTGATCGACAAAAACAGCTACACCTACCCCATCAAGGGGATGACGCCGGACAGCGCCATGCAGGCGCTCTACCAGCCGTACCATGACATTTTGCGCGCCAATGCCAACCGGGTCGTGGCGAAGCTGAGCGGCAGCGATCTGGTGCCCGCCGACGAATTCCGCGGCATTCCCCAGGTGCACGTGCAGGATACCGGCATCAGCGCGCTGTTCCAGCAGGCCGCCCGCCACTATGCGCCGCTGGCGCAGGTGATCGCCCTGCAGATCGACAACGATCGCGCCAAACTGGACGTCGGCGACATCAAGGCCAAGGATATCGCCTTTAACTACCAATACGCCGGCGGTGAGATCACCGTGTATCAGCTCAACGGCAAAGCGCTTAAACGCTACATGGAGTGGTCCGCCGACTATTTCAATCAGCTGCAGCCGGGCGACGTCACCTACAGCTTTAACCCGGCGCGGCGATCGTCCAAATATTCCACCAACGATTTCTTCGACGGCGTCACTTACACCATCGACCTGCGCCAACCCGCCGGCTCGCGCATCGTCGATCTGCGCCTGACGAACGGCACGCCGGTCACCGACGATATGCCGATCCGTCTGGGCATGAACAGTTACCGCATGGGCCACCTGACGCAAAAGGGTGGCGCGCTGGAGGGGCAATCCTTCCCGGTGCTGTTCGACAGCAAAGCGCAATACGGTGAAGAAGAAGGCACCATTCGCCACCTGACCCTGCGCTACCTGACGGAAGTGAAACACGGCCAGTATCAGGGCGTGCCGCCGCAGCGCTGGAAGCTGGTCGGCATGGAGGGTTACGAACCGCAGCGGGCGATCGTCAAACGGCTGCTCAATGAGGGCGTTATTCAGGTACCAACCACCGACGACGGCCGCTACACCAACGTCGCGTCGATCAATGTCAAAAACGCGCTGTTCCGCAACGCCGACGATTACCGCGCCGCCCTCACCTCGCTGGAGCAACAGCGCCAAGCCGCCGTGGATCCGGTGCAACAGCGTCGCCTGCAGGATCGGATCGCGCTGATCAAGGCGCTCAACGACTTCTGATCGTCGCCCATAAAAAAGGCCACCCTATGGGTGGCCAAACATATCGAGATAGTGTTATTTCGTACTAAATGCTTAGCGCTTCAGCACCGCTTTTACCGCGTCGCCGATGTCCGCCAGACTGCGAACGGTTTTCACGCCCGCCGCTTCCAGCGCAGCAAACTTCTCGTCCGCCGTGCCTTTGCCGCCTGCGATGATGGCGCCCGCGTGGCCCATGCGCTTGCCTTTCGGCGCGGTTACGCCGGCGATGTAGCCGACAACCGGTTTGGTGACGTGTTCTTTGATGTAAGCTGCCGCTTCTTCTTCAGCGCTGCCGCCGATCTCACCGATCATCACGATCGCTTCGGTCTGCGGATCCTGCTGGAACATCTTCAGGATATCGATGAAGTTGGAGCCCGGGATCGGGTCGCCGCCGATGCCCACGCAGGTGGACTGGCCCAGACCGGCATCGGTGGTTTGTTTCACCGCTTCATAGGTCAGGGTACCGGAGCGGGAAACGATGCCCACTTTGCCCGGCAGGTGGATGTGGCCAGGCATGATGCCGATTTTGCACTCGCCCGGGGTGATCACGCCTGGGCAGTTCGGCCCGATCATGCGCACGCCGGCTTCGTCCAGCTTCACTTTCACGGTCAGCATGTCCAGGGTCGGGATGCCTTCGGTGATGGTGATGATCAGTTTGATGCCGGCGTCGATCGCTTCCAGGATGGAGTCTTTGCAGAACGGCGCTGGAACGTAGATCACAGAGGCAGTGGCGCCGGTCGCTTCAACCGCTTCGCGCACGGTGTTGAACACCGGCAGGCCCAGGTGCTGGGTGCCGCCTTTGCCCGGGGTTACGCCGCCAACCATTTTGGTGCCGTAAGCGATAGCTTGTTCGGAGTGGAAAGTCCCCTGGCTACCGGTGAAGCCCTGGCAAATTACTTTGGTGTTCTTATCGATTAAAATGGACATTATTTACCCTCCACTGCTGCAACAACTTGCTGAGCCGCATCAGTCAGGCTGGTCGCAGCAATGATATTCAGGCCGCTGTCCGCCAGTTTCTTGGCGCCCAGTTCGGCGTTGTTCCCTTCCAAGCGCACCACCACCGGGACGTTAACGCCCACTTCGGCCACTGCGCCGATGATGCCGTCGGCGATCAGATCGCAACGTACGATACCACCGAAGATGTTAACCAGAACCGCTTTCACCTTGTCGTCGGACAGGATGATTTTGAACGCTTCGGTCACGCGCTCTTTGGTCGCGCCGCCGCCAACGTCCAGGAAGTTGGCCGGTTCGCCGCCGTGCAGTTTAACGATGTCCATGGTGCCCATCGCCAGACCGGCGCCGTTAACCATGCAGCCGATGTTGCCGTCGAGGGCAACGTAGTTCAGCTCCCACTGAGCCGCACGGGATTCACGCTCGTCTTCCTGGGAAGGGTCACGCATTTCACGCAGTTCCGGCTGGCGGAACAGGGCGTTGCCGTCGGCGCCCAGTTTGCCGTCCAGGCACACCAGATCGCCCTGCTTGGTGATCACCAGCGGGTTGATCTCAACCATCGCCAGATCGCGCTCCAGGAACAGCGTCGCCAGGCCCATGAAGATCTTGGCGAACTGGCTGACTTGCTTACCGGTCAGGCCCAGTTTGAAGGCCAGCTCACGGCCCTGATAAGGCTGTGGACCCGCCAGCGGATCGATGGTCATTTTGTGGATCAGTTCTGGGGTTTCTTCCGCCACCTTCTCGATTTCCACGCCGCCTTCGGTAGACGCCATGAACACGATGCGACGGGTCGCGCGGTCTACGACGGCGCCCAGGTACAGTTCTTTATCGATGTCGGTCGCCGCTTCAACCAAGATCTGGTTAACCGGCTGGCCCAGCGCGTCAGTCTGGTAAGTCACCAGACGCTTGCCCAACCAGGCTTCCGCGAAAGCGCGGATATCTTCTTTGCTGTTGACGACTTTAACGCCGCCCGCTTTACCGCGGCCGCCAGCATGAACCTGACATTTCACCACCCACGGGCCGGAGCCGATTTTGGATGCGGCTTCTTCTGCTTCACGCGGAGTGGTACAGGCGTAACCGGTTGGTGCCGGCATGCCATACCGAGCAAACAGCTGTTTTGCCTGATATTCGTGTAAATTCATGATGTTCTATCCATTCAGTTCTGAAGGTTTTTAGCCGGACCATTATTACGCGGTAAACCGCATGGTTTTCCGGCCACATAGCACAGAGTGCGGGCGCGGCATGCCGCGCCCGGCAAGGGTTACTAGACGTCCAGCAGCAGACGAGCCGGATCTTCCAGCATCTCTTTGACCGTCACCAGATAACCGACGGATTCTTTACCGTCGATCAGGCGGTGGTCATAAGACAGCGCCAGATACATCATCGGCTGGATCACCACCTGACCATTGACCGCCATTGGGCGATCTTTAATGGCGTGCATGCCCAGGATGGCGCTCTGCGGCGGGTTGATGATCGGGGTAGACATCAGGGAGCCGAATACGCCGCCGTTGGTAATGGTGAAGTTACCGCCGGTCAGCTCTTCCACGGTCAGTTTGCCGTCGCGGCCCTTAACGGCCAGCTCTTTGATTTTCTTCTCAATGTCAGCCATGCTCATGGCGTCCACATCGCGCAGTACCGGCGTCACCAGGCCGCGCGGGGTCGAAACCGCGATGCTGATGTCGAAGTAGTTGTGGTAAACCACGTCAGAACCGTCGATCGACGCGTTCACTTCCGGGAAGCGCTTCAGTGCCTCAACCACCGCCTTGATGTAGAAGGACATGAAGCCCAGACGCACGCCGTGGCGCTTCTCGAAGGCTTCGCCGTACTGCTTGCGCAGATCCATGATCGGCTGCATGTTGATTTCGTTGAAGGTGGTCAGCATCGCGGTGCTGTTCTTCGCTTCCAGCAGACGCTCGGCGACGCGTTTGCGCAGGCGAGTCATCGGCACGCGTTTTTCGCTGCGGCCGGCCAGAGCAGGCTGCGGCGCGGCTTCAGCAGCGGCGGCCGGTTTGGCGGCGGCGCCGCCTTTGGCCAGGTGCGCTTCCACGTCTTCACGCGTGATGCGGCCACCCACACCGGTGCCTTTGATGGCGCCGGCATCGAGATCGTGTTCGGCGATCAGGCGGCGAATCGCCGGGCTGAGCGCGTCATTGCTTTCTTCTTCCAGGCTCGCGGTAGCGCGCTGTGCAGGCGTGGCTTCTTTCTCCTGGCTCTTCTCAGCGGTCGGCTTGCCGGAGCTGTCGCCCGGACGGATGCGGCCGAGCAGCTGGCGAGACAGTACGGTCGCGCCCTCTTCTTCCACGATAGCATCGAGAATGCCCGCTTCACTGGCCGGCACTTCCAACACCACTTTGTCGGTTTCGATTTCAACCAGGACTTCATCACGCTGCACGCTGTCGCCCGGTTTTTTGTGCCAGGTGGCTACGGTCGCATCGGCAACCGATTCAGGAAGGTCAGGAACCAGAATATCTACGCTACTCATTTAGCTTTCCCTTAAGTTTTTTATCATCTGCTTGCCGGCCCCTCGGCCGGCAAGCGAGCGAACATTAGTCAATATTCAGCGCGTCGTTCACCAGAGCCTGCTGCTGCTTCTGGTGTACGGACATATAGCCCACCGCCGGAGAAGCGGAGGCCGGACGTCCTGCGTAACGTAAAGAAGCCCCGAACGGCACCACTTCACGGAAGTTGTGTTGGCTGCAGTACCAGGCGCCCTGGTTCAGCGGCTCTTCCTGACACCAGACGAAATCATGCACGTGCGAGTATTGCTCCAGCACGGCCTGCACGGCCTGATGCGGGAACGGATACAGCTGCTCGATACGCACGATGGCCACGTCTTTCTGCTCGTTCTTGCGACGCTGTTCCAGCAGGTCATAGTAGACCTTGCCGGAGCACAGCACGACGCGCTTGACCGCTTTCGGATCCAAGTCGTCGATCTCGCCGATCGCCGGCAGGAAGGTGCCGTTGGCCAGTTCGTCCAGCGAAGAAATCGCCAGCGGGTGACGCAGCAGCGACTTCGGCGACATCACCACCAGCGGACGGCGCATACCGCGCAGCGCCTGACGGCGCAGCATATGGTAAACCTGCGCCGGCGTGGACGGGACGCACACCTGCATGTTCTGCTCTGCACACAGCTGCAGATAGCGTTCCAGACGCGCGGAAGAGTGCTCTGGGCCCTGGCCTTCATAGCCGTGCGGCAGCAGCATCACCAGGCCGCACATACGGCCCCATTTTTGCTCGCCGGAGCTGATGAACTGGTCGATAACGACCTGCGCGCCGTTGGCGAAGTCGCCGAACTGCGCTTCCCAGATGGTCAGCGTGCGCGGTTCCGCCGTGGCGTAACCGTATTCGAACGCCAGCACCGCTTCTTCAGACAGCACGGAGTCCCAGACCTTGAATTCGCCCTGGCCGCTGTGGATATTCGCCAGCGGAACGTAGACCGAACCGTTTTTCTGGTTGTGCACCACCGCGTGACGGTGGAAGAAGGTGCCGCGGCCGGCGTCTTCGCCGGAGATGCGGATTGGAATGCCTTCATCCGCCATGGTGGCGTAGGCCAGCGTTTCGGCGGCGCCCCAGTCGAACGGCTTGTTGCCCGCCGCCATCTCGGCGCGGTCAGCGTAGATTTTCGCCACGCGCGACTGCATTTCGATCGCTTCCGGCACGGTGCTGATGCGACGTGCCAGCTCCTGCAGGCGCTTCATCTCAACCTTGCTCGGGTACTCTTCGTCCCATTCGTGGTTCAGGTACGGTGACCAGGTGAAGGAGTGCAGGTTCATCGGACGCCATTCTTCAACCACACAATCGCCGCGGTCGAGCGCGTCGCGGTACAGGTTGACCATTTCCGTGGCATCTTCCAGGCTGGCCACGTTCTGCTCGGTCAGAACGTCAGCGTAGATTTTGCGCGGCGTAGGGTGTTTCTTGATCTTCTGATACATCACCGGCTGGGTGGCGCTCGGCTCGTCGGCCTCGTTGTGCCCATGGCGACGGTAGCAGACCAGATCGATCATCACGTCACGCTTAAAGGTGTTACGGAAATCCAACGCCAGGCGGGTGACGAAGGCCACGGCCTCCGGATCGTCCGCGTTAACGTGGAAGATCGGCGACTGAACCATTTTGGCGATGTCGGTGCAGTATTCGGTAGAGCGCGCATCCAGCGGGTTGGAGGTGGTGAAACCAACCTGGTTGTTGATGACGATACGCACGGTGCCGCCCACTTCGTAGCCGCGAGCCTGAGACATGTTCAGGGTTTCCTGAACCACGCCCTGGCCGGTAATGGCGGCGTCGCCGTGGATGGTGATCGGCAGCACCATGTTGCTGCGCGCTTCGTCCAAGCGATCGCGACGGGCGCGAACCGAGCCCATGACCACCGGGCTGACGATCTCCAGGTGCGACGGGTTGAACGCCAGCGCCAGGTGAACCATGCCGCCTTCGGTTTCCACGTCGGAAGAGAAGCCCTGGTGGTATTTCACGTCACCGGTGCCGAGGTGTTCTTTATGCTTGCCGGCGAATTCGTCGAACAGATCGGCCGGCTTTTTGCCCAGCACGTTGATCAGCACGTTCAGACGGCCGCGGTGGGCCATGCCCAACACCACTTCGCGCGTGCCGTTCTTACCGGCGTGGCGCACCATCTCTTTCAGCATCGGCACCAGCGCGTCGCCGCCTTCCAGCGAGAAGCGTTTGGCGCCCGGGAATTTGGCGCCCAGGTAACGTTCCAGGCCTTCCGCCGCGGTCAGCTCGTTCAGGAAACGGCGTTTTTCGTCGGCGGTAAAGCTGGCGCGCCCCACCACCGACTCGATGCGCTGTTGGATCCAGCGTTTCTCTTCGGTGTTGGTGATGTGCATGTACTCAGCGCCGATCGAGCCGCAATAGGTCTGCTTCAGCGCGGCGTACAGATCGCCCAGCT
This sequence comes from Serratia sp. CY31944, assembly GCF_052169175.1. Classification (NCBI taxonomy): domain Bacteria; kingdom Pseudomonadati; phylum Pseudomonadota; class Gammaproteobacteria; order Enterobacterales; family Yersiniaceae; genus Serratia; species Serratia sp. CY31944. The sequence goes on along the minus strand of NZ_JBJNLG010000025.1, from coordinate 61,449 downwards.
TCATGGTTTCTTTGCCGATGGCGAAAGAGCCCACGTTGAAGGTTTCCTGGAAATCGGCTTCGGTCAGGTTGTGGTAAGCGGGATCAAGGTCAGGAACTTGCTCGCGCTGCCACAGGCCGAGCGGATCGAGGTTGGCATGCTGATGCCCGCGGAAGCGGAAGGCGTTGATCAGCTGCAGTACCTTGACCTGTTTGGCGTCGGTTTCCGGATCGGTGATGGTGGTATTGTAGCGCGCGGAGTCTTTCGCCAGGCGGCGGAAGTAATCGCGCGTTTGAGAGTGAAGCTGATCGGGTTTGACACCCGCGGTTGGTAGCTGTTGAAAAATGGAACGCCAGCTATCTTCAACGGAACCCGGATCGGTTAAGAAGTCTTCATAGAGCTGCTCTATGTAAGACTGGTTCGCGCCCGCCAGATAGGAGGAATCCAGCCAGGCCTTCATTGCGCCGTTCTGCATCATGATCCCTTAAGCTTTGAAGCTTTAGTTTTCGCCGTGGTTAACATAATTACCGTGATGAATACGGTTTGCCGTAAAACGGTTCACTCGACGTACTTGCGGCCATGACGGCCCGATACGTTCTGTTATGGACCTTGCGGTCCCTTACAAGGAACCTCTAAAAACCGGCGGAAGAACCAGGCTGCATAGCGCCGCAGCCGCGGGTCAGTTTTTAGAGGTTCCCTCCCCTATGGGATGTGCGCCGGAAAAGAGCCCGGCGCAGCATCTCATTCCGTTTATGCGCCGCGTTGCAGCAGCATGGACTTGATATGCCCGATCGCACGCGTCGGGTTCAAGCCTTTAGGACATACACTGACACAATTCATAATGCTATGGCAGCGGAAAACACTAAAAGCGTCGTCCAGATCATCTAAACGTTCTTGCGTTTCCGTGTCACGGCTGTCGATCAGGAAGCGATACGCCGCCAACAGACCGGCTGGGCCGATGAACTTGTCCGGGTTCCACCAGAACGATGGGCAGGAGGTCGAACAGCAGGCGCACAGAATACACTCGTACAGACCGTCCAGCTTGGCGCGCTGCTCCGGCGACTGCAGGTGCTCGCGCGCCGGCGGGTTCTTGCCGTCGTTCAGCAGGTATGGCTTGATCTTTTCATACTGGGTATAGAACTGGCCCATATCCACCACCAGATCGCGCACCACCGGCAGGCCCGGCAGCGGACGGATCACGATCTTGCCGTTACCTTTGCGCAGCGACGAAATCGGGGTGATGCACGCCAGGCCGTTTTTACCGTTCATGTTCAGGCCGTCGGAACCGCACACGCCTTCGCGGCATGAGCGACGGAACGACAGGGTCGGGTCTTTTTCTTTCAGCTGGATCAACGCATCCAGCAGCATCATGTCGCGACCTTCTTCCGCTTCCAGGGTGTAATCCTGCATGTGCGGCGCGTCATCGACATCCGGGTTGTAGCGATAAATGGAAAATTCGAGTTTCATCTGTCGATCTCCGCAATTAGTAAGAACGCACTTTCGGCGGGAATGCCGGGCGCAGCTTCGGTTGCATGTTCACTTCACGACGCGTCATGCTTTCCGATTGCGGCAGATACAGCGAATGGCACAGCCAGTTGGCGTCATCGCGTTCCGGGTAGTCGAAGCGGCTGTGCGCGCCGCGGCTCTCGGTACGGAAGTTGGCCGACACGGCGGTGGAATACGCGGTCTCCATCAGGTTATCCAACTCCAGGCACTCGATGCGCTGGGTGTTGAACTCGCTGGAGGTATCGTCCAGGCGTGCGTTCTTCAGACGTTCACGGATCACTTTCAGTTCTTCCAGGCCCTTGGCCATCGCATCGCCTTCGCGGAATACCGAGAAGTTGTGCTGCATGCAAGACTGCAGCGCCTTGCGAATTTCGACCGGGTCTTCGCCGGAACGGGTGTTGTTCCAACGGTTCAGACGATCCAGCGAGGCTTCCACGTCGGAGTCGCTGGCGTCACGGCTCACGCCCTGCTCTTCCAGCGATTCCTGCAGGTGCATGCCGGCGGAACGGCCGAACACCACCAGGTCGAGCAGCGAGTTGCCGCCCAAGCGGTTGGCGCCGTGCACCGATACGCAGGCAATTTCGCCCACCGCGAACAGCCCCGGGATCACCACGTCTTCGCCTTTCTCGTTCACGGTCAACGCCTGGCCGGTCACCTTGGTCGGAATGCCGCCCATCATATAGTGACAGGTTGGGATAACCGGGATCGGCTCTTTCACCGGATCGACGTGCGCGAAGGTGCGGGACAGTTCCAGAATGCCCGGCAGACGGGATTCCAGCACCTCTTTACCCAGGTGATCCAGCTTCAGCTTGGCGTGCGGGCCCCAAGGACCGTCGCAGCCGCGGCCTTCGCGGATTTCGATCATGATCGAACGGGCAACCACGTCGCGGCCCGCCAGATCTTTGGCGTTCGGCGCATAACGCTCCATGAAGCGCTCGCCGTGTTTGTTCAGCAGGTAACCGCCTTCGCCGCGGCAGCCTTCGGTCACCAGCACGCCCGCGCCGGCGATGCCGGTCGGGTGGAACTGCCACATTTCCATGTCCTGCACCGGCACGCCGGCGCGCAGCGCCATGCCGACACCGTCGCCGGTGTTGATGTGGGCGTTGGTGGTGGACTGGTAAATACGGCCTGCGCCGCCGGTCGCCAGCACGGTGGCCTTGGCTTTGAAGTAAACCACTTCACCGGTTTCGATGCAGATAGCCGTGGTGCCGACCACCGCGCCGTCCTGGTTTTTCACCAGATCGAGCGCATACCACTCGGAGAAGATGGTGGTGTGGTTTTTCAGGTTCTGTTGGTACAGGGTGTGCAGCAGCGCGTGGCCGGTACGGTCGGCTGCGGCTGCGGTACGCGCCGCCTGCTCGCCGCCGAAGTTCAGCGACTGGCCGCCGAACGGGCGCTGATAGATGCGGCCGTCGTCCAGACGAGAGAACGGCAGGCCCATGTGTTCCAGCTCCAGAATCGCTTCCGGGCCGGTTTTACACATATATTCGATGGCGTCCTGGTCACCGATATAGTCGGAACCTTTCACCGTGTCGTACATATGCCATTCCCAGTTGTCCTCGTGGCTGTTGCCGAGCGCGACGGTGATGCCGCCCTGTGCGGACACGGTATGGGAACGGGTCGGGAAAACTTTGGACAGCAGGGCACAGGTCGAGCCCGCTTGGGAAATTTGCAGCGCGGCACGCATGCCCGCACCGCCGGCGCCGATTACGACGGCATCAAACTCTCTGACTGGCAGTTTCATTTAAGCACCCCACACTACGATTGTTCCGTACAGTAAATAGACCAGCAACGCGACCACGACAGCCAGCTGCAACACCAGGCGAACCGCCAGCGGCTTGACGTAGTCCGTCAGCACCTGCCACAGCCCGATCCAGGCGTGCACCAGAATCGACAGCAAGGTCAGCAGAGTGAACACTTTCGTAATGGAAGTGGCGAAGAAACCGCGCCAGATGTCATAAGTGAGTTCCGGAGCCGTGACGAAGAAGCCCAGGATATACAGGACGTACAGGGTGATGATGATAGCGGAAGCGCGCAGCAGCAGCCAATCGTGCACGCCGTTGCGCCCTAATGCAGAAACGTTGTTTACCATACGAGGACTCCAGCCAGAACTGACAGCACGACGGTCAGGCCGATCGCCACCTGGGCGGAACGGGTACCGGCGGCCAAACTCTCTTCGATGTAGCCAAAATCCATTAACAAGTGACGGATGCCACCGCAAATGTGATAGGCCAGCGCCGTGAGGATGCCCCAGAATATGAATTTGACGATGAAGCTATTCATGATGGCGGCCGCCTGCAGGAACCCCTCTTGGGAAGAGAGTGACAGGCCCAGCAGCCAGAGGAGGATACCCACGGCAACGAAGGTAATTACGCCAGAGACTCGGTGTAAGATAGACGCTATCGCAGTTACGGGGAACCGGATCGTTTGCAGATCCAAGTTGACAGGTCGTTGTTTTTTCACGTATTTGCCCACACAGCTCTTATTATTTTCCTTCCTCCGGGCCTGGGCGGGGATCAGACAGCGTTAAGAGCCTAAAACCCTTACACGTCACGCGCTCAAACATCAACATCCTCTGTGCTCAAACGGCGCGCATTTATAACGCTGGGTGCTCCTACTTCAGGGTAATCCGGAGACCTGGCGGCAGTATAGGAGGATCACATTCTGATTACAATTCTCATACAACCGCTTTGATAACATTTCCCCCGAACAGTGATTCAGATCACGGATTTCACAATTAGTGCAAAAATAATTATCTGATTTGACAAGAGATCAACATTTCCATTACATATAGGGGCACAAACGGTCCTATGATGCGCTATGGGTCAGCAGATACACTTCCCCCCGGGTTCGAGTTGTGCAACAGTGTATTTGACGAACCTATCCCAATAGCCGTTGTTTCCCGCTCGATTTTGCCGGCGTCAAAAAGCAAATAAAGCAAATAAAAACAGATTATTGGGATAGGTTCACATCTCTTCGAACAGCTCATAGGTAAGATTAACAGACTATAACGAATTACTATGAATCGTTAACAACTGGTCACCCGTCTCGTTCGCCTGGTCAGCACTCTGTACCCTACCCGCGCACAGTTGCGCAGTCGCTCACAGAGTTAGCGTCCGCACCATTTTTTTGCGGGCAACCTGCAGAGATTTAAGGTATTTCAGTTGTTAGTGGTTTTTAAAATAAGGCGCTAAGGAGACAGTAAATGACTGATAAGAAAGCGACGCTAACCATTAACGACAGCGAAGCTCCGATCGAACTGGGCGTATTGACACCGACACTGGGCCCCGATGTCCTCGATGTCCGCGCTCTGGGTTCCAAAGGTTATTTCACATTTGATCCCGGCTTTACCTCCACCGCTTCTTGCGAATCCAAGATTACCTTCATCGACGGCGACAAAGGCGTGCTGCTGCACCGCGGCTTCCCTATCGAGCAGCTGGCGAAAGAATCTTCCTACCTGGAAGTGTGCTACATCCTGCTGTACGGCGAGACCCCAACGCCGGAAGAGTTCGAGACCTTCAAAACCACCGTCACCCGCCACACCATGATCCACGACCAGATCACCCATCTGTTCCGTGGCTTCCGTCGCGACTCGCACCCGATGGCGGTGCTGTGCGGCGTGACCGGCGCGCTGGCGGCGTTCTACCACGATGCGCTGGACGTCAACAACGAGCGTCACCGTGAAATCACCGCGTTCCGCCTGCTGTCCAAAATGCCGACCGTGGCGGCGATGTGCTACAAATACTCCCTGGGCCAGCCGTTCGTTTACCCGCGCAACGATCTGTCCTATGCCGGCAACTTCCTGCACATGATGTTCGCCACCCCGTGCGAAGAGTACGTGGTGAACCCGGTGCTGGAACGCGCCATGGATCGCATCCTGATCCTGCACGCCGACCATGAGCAGAACGCCTCTACCTCTACCGTGCGCACCGCCGGCTCTTCCGGCGCCAACCCGTTCGCCTGCATCGCGGCCGGCATCGCCTCCCTGTGGGGGCCGGCACACGGCGGCGCCAACGAAGCGGCGCTGAAAATGCTGGAAGAGATCAAGACCGTCGAGCACATTCCGGAATTCATCAAGCGCGCCAAGGACAAGAACGACTCCTTCCGCCTGATGGGCTTCGGCCACCGCGTGTACAAGAACTACGATCCGCGCGCCACCGTGATGCGCGAGACCTGTCACGAAGTGCTGAAAGAGCTGAACAAGAAGGACGACAACCTGCTGCAGGTCGCGATGGAGCTGGAACACATCGCGCTGAACGACCCGTACTTCATCGAGAAGAAACTGTACCCGAACGTCGACTTCTACTCCGGCATCATCCTGAAGGCGATGGGCATTCCTTCTTCCATGTTCACCGTAATCTTCGCCATTGCGCGCACCATCGGCTGGATCGCCCACTGGAACGAAATGCACGACGAAGGCATCAAAATTGCCCGTCCGCGTCAGCTGTACACCGGCTATGCCGAACGCGATTTCAAATCCCAGCTGAAAAACAAGTAAGCCGCTTTCCCGGCTGAAACCGCACAGCGCCGCCCCTTCGGGCGGCGTTTTTTTAGCTATTTCTGGCAGCCCGGGCACCAATAAAACGGCCGCGACGACAGATCGGTACGCATGATCATCCCACCGCAGCGTTCGCAGGGCTCGCCGCTGCGATGAAACACCTTAAAGCGAAACAGCGCGCCGTGATGCCGGTTGTCATCCGCCTGCCCGCGCGTCTGGTAGGAAAGGCGCGGCACCGCCAGCAATGCTTCCGCCAGGTGGCGCAGCGCCTCCGGCGGCAGATCCTGCGGTTTGTGCTGCGGCGCCAGTTCGGCCTGCCACAGGATTTCGGCGCGCAGATAATTGCCCAATCCGGCGAGAAACGCCTGGTCGAGCAGCATGCCGCCCAGCTGCCTGCGGCGAAAACGCGGCGTCAGCAACCGCTCCGCCACATCTTCCACCGTCAACGACATGTCCAACACGTCGGGGCCGATGCGTTGCAAAAACGGGTGCTGCTCTATTTCCTCGCGCGGCCCGACGGTAATGTCGGAAGCGCTGTAGAGCAATATCGCGCTGCGGGCGGTTTCCAGCCGCACCCGCAGATCGCGCCTGGTCTCCGGCGTCTCCCCGGCCGCCGCCACTTTCCACACGCCATACAGCTGGTTGTGGCTGTACATCGTCAACCCATTGGAGAAATGGGTCAGCAGCGCCTTGCCGCGCGGCTCGATGGCGACGATGCGCTCGCCGAGCAGACGCTGGCGATAGTGTTTCAACTGGGGAAAAGCGAAATCGACGGCGGTCAGCGGCTGATCGATCACCGCCGCCGCCAGTTTGTCCGCCGCCCGGCGAATCTCCGGTCCTTCCGGCATAGACCACTCCTTGCGTAGACCCGGCGCAGCCCGATGCGCCGGGGATGACATGATTAATGCGTCGCGCCGCCCACCACTTTCAGATCGTGTTCCACCTGCAAAGCGATGGAAACGGCCAGCTCCAATGCAAACAGCACCGTCGAGGCCGCCATGCTCGGCGCACCCGGGTGCGCCGCCGCCTGCTCCGGCAGGTACGGGATATGGATAAAGCCGCCCTTCACCTCGCGCTGGCCGCTCAAACGGTGCAGCAGGCCATACATGACATGGTTGCACACATAGGTGCCGGCGGTCTGCGAAACGGCGGCCGGAATGCCGGCCTCACGCATCGAACTGACCATCGCTTTAATCGGCAAGGTACTGAAATAGGCCGCCGGGCCGCCGGCGACGATCGGCTCGTCCACCGGCTGTTGCCCCTGATTGTCGGGGATACGCGCATCGTCGACGTTGATCGCCACCCGTTCAATCGTGATGTCGGTACGGCCGCCGGCCTGGCCGATAGCCAGCACCATCACCGGCTGCACCTCGTCGATCGCCGCATTGAGCGCGTCCAACGCCGCGCCGAACACGCACGGCAGTTGGCGCGCCACGATGCGCGTGCCGACCAGCTCCATATCATTGAGCTGCTTCACCACTTCCCAGGAGGGGTTGAGGCGCTCGCCGCCAAACGGCTCAAAGCCGGTAATCAATACTTTTTGCATCCTTACTCCTACAGGAACATCAGGAAATACAGCAGGAACACGTTAACCAACAGCAGCAGCACGCCGGTCGGCACCTGCGCCTTGATCACCGCATTCTTGTCCGGTAGCTCCAGCAGCGCCGCCGGCACGATGTTGAAGTTCGCCGCCATCGGCGTCATCAGGGTGCCGCAATAGCCGGAGAACATGCCGATCGCCGCCATCACCGCCGGGTTGCCGCCGTGCTGCAACACCAGGATCGGAATGCCGATGCCGGCGGTAACGATCGGGAAGGCGGCGAAGGCGTTGCCCATCACCATGGTCAGCACCGCCATACCGATAGCGTAGACCGCCACGGCGATAAAGCGGTTATCGACCGCCAGATACTCCTGGGTCAAATGCGAGATCGCGGTGCCGACGCCGGCGACGGTAAACAGCAGCCCCAGCGTGGCGAGGATCTGCGGCAGAATGAACGCCCAGCCGATCGAATCCAGCAAGCGCCGCGCTTCCTGCACCGGCTGCAGCGCCTTCTCGTGGGTCATTTTCACCGCGATCGCCAGGCCAATCAGGCAGCCGACGGTCATTGAGAACAGGGTGATCAGCGTCGCATGGTTGCCGCTGCCGAATACTGCGCTTTGCAACGCCGGCACGTTGTTGAACAGCAGCACGCCGATCACCGTCACCACCGGGATCGCCAGAGCGGGGATAAACAGCTTGTTGCCCAGGCGCTTGGCGCTGGCCTCGCGCTCCTGCGGCGCCCGCTGGTGATAGCTGCCGAGGCGCACACCGCCAAAGCCGGCGATCAGGGCCATCACCACCACCACCACGCCAACGATGATATGCAGCATGCGTTTTTCGTTGCTGCCCTCGCCCAGCACGTCGCCCAGCAGGCGGTAAGTCCAGTCGCCGACCAGGAACACCAGGCCGTACAGCCCCCAAAACAGCCCGGTGGTGATGCGGCGCGGGTTGGCGCGATCGCGGAAGGACATCACCGCCACAATCAGCAGCACCGCGCCGGCCAGCCAGTAGAGATATTGTTGCTGGAAGTTCATCGTGCCTCCCCCTTCGCCTGCAGCGCCGCCTGATTCAGCTGCGCCAGCTCTGCGCTCAGCTGCTTATCCATCCGATACAGCCGGAACGCGTGGATCAGGAAAGCGAAAATCGCGGTCGGAATGCCCCACAGCGCGATATGCAGCGGCTCGGTCTGAATGCCGCCGGACTCCAGCATAAAGTTGTGCATGAAGATGATCGCGCCGAAGGCGACGAAGATATCCTCGCCGAAGAACAGCCCGACGTTGTCGGTCGCGGCCGACATGGCGCGCAAACGGTGGCGCGTGCGCTCCGGCAGCTCGCCGTAGCGGTTTTCCGTTGCCCCTTCTGCCATCGGCGCCAGCAGCGGCCGCACCATCTGCGGATGCCCGCCCAGGCTGGTCAGCCCCATCGCCGCGGTAATCTCGCGCACGAACAGGTAGACGATCAGCAGACGGCCGGCGGTGGCGCTTTTGATCCTGGCGATCCACGCCTGCGCCCGTTCTTTCAGCCCGTGGCGCTCCAGCAGGCCGATCACCGCCAGCGGCAACAGCAGGATCAGCGGCAGGTTGCGGGTGTTGAGAAAGCCCTCGCCGAGCTTTTCCAGAATGACGTCCAGCGGCATCAGCGCCGCCAAACCGGTGATGATGCCGGCGGCGATCACCACCAGCACCGGGTTGAAACGCAATACAAACCCGACCACGATGGCGGCGATGCCAATCAGTGGCCAGAGATTCACGGCCTGTTCCATAGTCTTCCCTCGATATTTTCTAATAGTTTTTTGCTTGTGATGTTGTGTCTTGCTTTATTGCTTTACTGCTCCGCGCTGACGCGGATGCCCTGCTGAACAAAACTGTCCCGCAGCTTGCGCGCATACGCCAGCGCATGCTCGCCGTCCCCGTGCAGGCAGACGGTTTCCGCCTGAACGGCAGTCCAGACGCCATCCACGCTGCGCACCCGGTGATGGCGCACCATCTCCAGCGTTTGCGCCAGCGCCTGTTCGTCATCCTCAATCAGCGCCCCCGGCAAACCGCGCGGCACCAGCGTGCCGTCAGCCTGATAGCCGCGATCGGCGAACACCTCCTGTCGGGTGGTCAGACCGAGTTGTTCCCCGGCGCGAATCAGCTCGCTGCCGGCCAGCCCCACCAGCCGCAGCGCCGGATCGACCGCCTGCACCGCCCGGGCGATCGCTTCCGCCAGCGCCGGCTCAACCGCCGCCTGGTTGTACAGCATGCCGTGCGGCTTAACGTGCACCATCACCCCGCCCTCGGCGCGGGCGATGGCCGCCAGCGCCCCGAGCTGATACACCACCTGCGCGTACACCGTTTCCGGCGGCAGCTGCATGCGGGTGCGGCCGAAGTTCTCCCGATCGGGAAAACTCGGGTGGGCGCCGATCGCCACGCCGTACTGCAATGCCCAGCGCACCGACTGACGCATGGTCTGCGCATCGCCGGCGTGGAAGCCGCAGGCGATGTTGGCCGAGCTCACCAGTTGCAACAGCGCCTGGTCGTTGGCGCAGCCTTCGCCGAGATCGGCGTTCAAATCAACGATCATGTAACCCCCAGGCAATCTGTCGAAGGAAGAGATCCTGCTCGGCTTTGGCGCGCTGCGCCTCCGTCAGTGAGCAGAGAACGAAGTGGATCGGTTCGCCGAGACGGATCTGCGCCAAGTGGTAGAGATCGGCCTCGATCACGCAGGCGATACGCGGGTAACCGCCGGTAGTTTGCGCATCGGCCATCAGCACGATCGGCTGGCCGTTGTGCGGCACCTGCACCACGCCGGGCAGCAGGCCGTGCGACAGCATCTCGCGGTCGGTGGTGCGTTCCAGCGGCGTGCCGCCGTGCAGGCGGTAGCCCATGCGGTTGCTCTGCGGGCTGAGCTGCCAGGCGGTGCGCCAGAACGTGTCCTGCGCCTCTTCGCTGAATTCAGCGTACTCCGGCCCCGGCAGCGCGCGGATGCGGTTGGTGAACAGCAGTTGCTTCACGCCGCAGCGGTGTTGCGGCAGCACGGTGGATTTGCCCAGCGGCAGCCGATCGCCGTCCTTCAGATTACGGCCTTCGTGGCCGCCAAAGGCGGCTTTCATGTCGGTGCTGCACGAGCCCAGCATTTCCGGCACGGCGATGCCGCCCGAGATCGCCAGGTAGCTGCGCATGCCACGTTTCGGCGTGCCCAGCACCAGCCGCTGCCCCTTTTTCACCGGGTAGCGCCAGCCGGTCCACAGCGGCTTGCCGTCCAGCTGCGCGTCGCAGCCGGCGCCGGTCAAGGCGATCCAGCCAGGGCGGGTAAACTCGGCGCTGAACTGGCCGAGGGTGATCTCCAGCCCGGCGGCCTCCGGCGCATTGCCCACCAGCATGTTGGCGATCTTCAGCGCCGGTTGATCCAGCGCCCCGCCGGTGCTGATGCCCAGGCGGCGGAATCCCTCGCGGCCCAAATCCTGCACCGTGGTATAGATGCCGGCACGCAGAATAATCAGCATACGCCCTCCTTCTGCGGCACGAAGCGCACGTTATCGCCCGGGCGCAGCAGCGTCGGCGGCATTTCATGCGGATTGAACAGCGCCAGCGGCGTGCGGCCGATCAGCTGCCAGCCGCCGGGCGTCACCAGCGGATAGATACCGGTCTGGCCGCCGCCGATGCCAACGGAACCGGCCGCCACCGCCAGACGCGGCTCAGCGCGGCGCGGCGTCGCCAGTTGTTCCGGCATGCCGCCCAAATAGGAGAAGCCCGGCTGAAAGCCGAGGAAATAGACCACGTAGGCCGCCGCCGCGTGGCATTCCACCACCTGCCGCGGCGTCATGCCGGTATGGCGCGCCACTTCATCCAGATCGGGGCCTTGCTCCCCGCCGTAGACCACCGGAATATCCACCTGGCGCGATTCCGGCGTCAGGCTCTCTTTGCTTTCCCAACCTTGCTGCAGCAGCGCGAGCATCGCTTCGGCGTCGGCCTGCGGCGTATGCAGCAACAGCGTCAGGTTGTTCATCCCCGGCACCACTTCCCGCACGTCGGGGTGGTGATTCAGCTTTTCCGCCAGCGCCCAGATGCGCTGCTGGCTCGGTAAGGTCACCGGCGGCGACAGTTCAAGCACTACCGCTCTTTCACCCAACAGGTAATAACGTGCTTGTTGCACCCTTATTCTCCTTATTATTATCGCGATGAAAAACACACCAGTTATGCGTGACGCGGCCCCGGCTGTCAATAGAACGCAACCATAGGGAAAATAAGGAAATAGCGCGATAGAAGGATTCAGCCGGCGCACAGGCCGGGCTGGATCCGGGGAAGAAAAAAATCAGGCGGGATTCGGGATGTCGATAAAGGTCACATCAAAGCCGTGGTGCTGCGCCAGCCAGTCGCCCAGCGCCTTCACGCCGCCGCGCTCGGTGGCGTGGTGGCCGGCGGCGAAGAAATGCACGCCCATTTCGCGCGCGCTGTGAATGGTCTGCTCAGACACTTCACCGCTGATGAACGCATCGACGCCGAAGCGCGCCGCGCTGTCGATAAAGCCCTGGCCGCCGCCGGTGCACCAGGCCACCCGGCGAATGTGCTCAGGCGCGTTATCGCCGCAGTGCAGCACCGCGCGCCCCAGCCGGCTTTCGATACGCTGCTGCAGCGCTTCGCCGGTCAGCGGCTGTTCAAATTCGCCGTGCGGCACCAGCGGCTCGACGTCGCCAATCACCCGAATGCCCAGCGCCTGCGCCAGCTGCGCGTTGTTGCCCAGCACCGGATGCGCGTCCAGCGGCAGGTGGTAGCCGTACAGGTTGATATCGTGGGTCAGCAGCGTTTTCAGGCGGTTGCGCTTCATGCCGCGCACCGCCGGCGCCTCGTTTTTCCAGAAATAGCCGTGGTGCACGATAATCGCGTCGGCCTGATGCGCCACCGCGGCGTCCAGCAGCGCCTGACAGGCGGTGACGCCGGTCACGATGCGCTGCACGTGCGGGCGGCCTTCTACCTGCAATCCGTTGGGGGCGTAGTCCTGAAACGCCGCGGCGTTCAGTTCCGTGTTGATCAGTTGTTCCAGATCGAGGTTACGCATTCTCTTCTCTCTTCATAGTCAAAATGTCTGCCGGTCGCCCTGCGCCATCAGGATAAATTTCACCCCCAGATCGTTGCCCTGCGCCAGCTGTTGCGCAATGGCGGCGCGCGTGTCTTCGCCCTGCTTCAGGCTGGGCTTGATGTGGCTGATCACCACCGGCAAACCGTTCAGCGAGCCTTCGCCGCCGCTGTACTGCGTCAGGTTCTTCAGCTCCTTCAGCAGCCAGGCCGGCGTCAAATGGCCATACAGATGTTTGTCCTCCACCCCATTAGGGTAAGAGGTTTCGATAATCATGCCCTTGAGCTTCTTCTGCTCAACAAGCGGCCCCAGCGCGCGCCAGACGGTATCGAGATCGCGCGACTGCTCCACCTTATCCGACCCGGTATCGCCGAAGTAGGCGAAGAACTCGTTGCCGTTGGAAATCAGCAGCATCGACGAAGGATAGCGATCGTGGCTGAGCAGGTACATCACGCCGGTCAATCCGGTCAGGCCGAGGGTAAACCGCTGCTGCGGCCGCACCGTTTGCAGCCGGTAGGTGCCCAGCCGCGAGCCGTTGCCGGCGTCGGTAAAGTTCGGCCACGCCTTCCAGTTGAAGTAGTGATTACGCAGGGTCAGTACGGTGTCCGCCTGGGCGTAAACGGTTTTTTTATTGTCCTCAGGTGAGCCGAGGATCAGCCCCGCCACGTGGTCCAGGTGGCCGTGGCTGATAAAGTAGCTGCCGATCAACTGCCGGAACACATAGCCCTGCGGCGTGTAAGGCGCGGCCAGCTCGGGCGTCACCTGCGGGAAGCTGCCCTTCTCCAGCCCTTTGGCGATGCCCGGCAGCAGCGAACCGGCGTCCAGCGCCACATACCGCGGCTGATTGTCGCTGCGGATCAGGTAGGAGGTCAGGTTGCCGTCGCTGACGCCGCCGTCGACGCCGAGCGCCACCACGTCAAAGCCGGCGATCGCCAGCGCGGAATAGCCGCTCAGGCACAGGGCCAGCACCTTTTTCATCATTGCGTCGCTCCTTGCAGTTGCCTCAAGACTCTCCCCGTTTTGCCGCCTCGAACGCCGCCAGCGTCTCCAGCCGGGCTTGCTTATGATCGACGATCGGCAGCGGGTAGTTCAGCGTGCATCGCTGCTTTTCCGCCCAGCGATGGGGATGATGGATGTCATTGTCGGGCACATCCGCCAGTTCCGGCAACCATTTACGGATAAAAGTGCCTTGTGGATCAAAACGTTCACCCTGAGTCGTCGGGTTGAAGATGCGGAAATACGGCGCGGCGTCGGTGCCGGTGGATGCCGCCCACTGCCAGCCGCCGTTATTGGCCGCCAGATCCCCATCCAGCAGTTGCGACATGAAATAGCGCTCCCCGGCGCGCCAGTCGATCAACAGATCCTTCACCAGAAAACTGGCGCTGATCATGCGCAGCCGGTTGTGCATCCAGCCGGTGGCGTTCAGCTGGCGCATAGCGGCATCGACGATCGGGTAGCCTGTCTCGCCCCGCTGCCAGGCGTGCAGCTTCGCCGCGTCATCGCACCAGCGCACCTTGTCCGTCCAGGCAATAAACGGCCGATGGCGGCACAGATCGGGATAGGCCACCAGCAGATGGCGATAGAACTCACGCCAAATCAGCTCGTTGAGCCAGGCGAAGGCACCGCTTTCGCGATCTTCCAGCAGCTGCGGGCATTCGGCGCGCAGGCGGTTGAAGCACTGGCGTGGCGACAGCGCGCCGATCGCCAGATAGGGCGACAGGCTGCTGGTGCCGGCGAGGGCCGGCAGATCGCGCTGCCGGAGGTAATCCTGCACCTGCTCGCGGCAAAAGGCGCGCAGCCGCTGCAACGCGGCCTCCTCACCGGCGGGATAGCCATCCCCAGTCTCCGCCATAGGGTAATCGAACGCCGCCGGCGCTTCAGGCATAGGTAACGCACCACCGGCGCGGATCTTCGGCGCCGGCAGGCAGCTCACGTCGGACTCGGTCAGGCGTTGAAGAAAAGCGTTGCGAAACGGCGTATAGACCTTGTACATCTCGCCGCCGCCGGTGAGTACGCTGCCCGGCGGCAGCAGCAGGCTGTCATCGAAACCGTGACACCTCACCCGGCCACTCAACCGCTGTTCCAGCCGCGCATCGCGCCGCCGTTCGTTCAGTTCGTACTGGCGATTGTAAAACAGCGCATCCACCTGCTCTCGCTCGCAATAGTCCGCCAGCCAGTCGATCGACGCGGCAAAGTCCGCACAGGAATGGCAATGCAGCGCAATGCCCTTGTGCGCCAGCGCCTGCTGCACCGCCCGCAGGCTGGCGTGGATCAGCGCCGCCTGCCGCGGCGCCATCTCATGTTGCCGCCACTGCTGCGGCGTGGCGATAAACACCGCCAGCACCCGGGCTTCGGGATCGCTGCAGGCGGCGTGCAGCGCTTTGTTGTCGGTGATACGCAGATCGTTACGCAACCAGACCAGATGCGTGGTCATAAAACTCCTTGTCAATCAATGGCCGTAACGCAAACGCAGCGCCTCCGGATAAGGTTCGAAATAGCGTTGTTCCGCCAGATAGCGATCGGGGTATTCCGCCATGTAATGCTTGAGCAGCGCGATCGGCGCCAACAGCGGCTGCATGCCCTGCCGGTAGCGGTCGATAAGGTGCGCCAGCTCCTGGCGCTGCGCCGTACTGAGCTGACGGCGGAAGTAGCCCTGCACGTGCATCAACACGTTGGTGTGGTTGCGCCGCGTTGCCTTGTGCGCCAATAGCGCCATCAGGCGGCTGCGATATTCCACGGCGAAGGCCTCCAGCGAATCCCAGCGGTGAATATCGGCGACGAAGCGCCCCAATTCGCGATACGCCGGCTGCGAATGCGCCAGCAGCGACAGCTTGTAGCGGCTGTGAAACGCGATCAGCCCGCCGCGGGTCAGCCCCTGGCGCCACAGCATGTTCAACTCGTACAGCGCGTACACCCGCTCGATAAAGTTTTCCCGCAGTGCCGCATCCTGCAATCGTCCGTCTTCTTCCACCGGCAGCCACGGCATCTGGCGCAGCAGTTCGGCGGTAAACAGCCCGACGCCGTTTTTACGCGAGTCCTTGCCGTTTTCGCTGTAGACCCGCACCCGCTCCAGGCCGCAGCTCGGTGACTTGGCGCAAACGATATAGCCGCACAGATGCTGCAAGGCCGCCACGCGCTGCGCGGAGAAGCCGCGCATCTCCTCGGTCAGATCCACGCCGGCGTCGTTGCTGTAGCGCATCGCCGGCCACGGCTGCGCCTGCTTCACCAAGCGCAGCGCCGGGCGTGGCGTAGGCAGGCCGATCGCCATTTCCGGGCAAACGGGCTCAAAGCGCACATAGGGCGCCAACTGTTCCACCGCAAAGGCCAGCCGTTTGTGGCCGCCGTCGAAACGCACCGCGTCGCCCAGTAAACAGGCGCTGATGCCGATAGGGATCTTGTCGCTCATACCGCTCTCCCGTGTTGTTGACCGATGAGGAAAGTGTAGAAGAATGGCTTGCCGAATACGACCTTGCGCTTGATAGGGCCGACTATAGGCATAAAAAAACCCTCGCCGCAGGGCGAGGGTTTTCGTGAATCGGCAGTGGCTCAGTAGAAATCGCAGGACGCCAGTTCCGCCTGCTGCAGCCAGACGGGCTTATCGCTGGTTTTTGACCAGACGCGGTGCAGGTAGCTGTAAAAACGCCCGCGATCGCTGCGGAACAGCATCACCGGCAGGGCCAAAATGCCCGCGATAACTACTGCGCTGCGGCGCAGGAGAATCCGATGCAGTGAATAAGCGTGATAGGTCGTAGACATGCGAACCTCCTTAAAAACGCCTGCCGTTGATTTGTCAGGGAAAACGGCGTCGGCGTATCAAATGAACAATCGGTAATTTGGTAACTGGACAAAATTTTAGCGCACTTGATGAAAGTTTACTACTCATCCGACCACTAAATCGCACAAAAAATCGCTAATCGCCGCCGCGATCCGTAATTTTGTTACAGCAAGGTTAATTTTTAACTTACCATGAGTTACATTGTGGTTATTATCTGGTTCATTATTTCCCGCTTACGCCTGTTCTCCCTCCCCCATCAGGGACAATCTCGCCACCGGCCTGATGATTGAAATGCTAAATTTTCGCTGAAATTTCAGCCATTTTTATACTTTTTTTACACCCGCCCGCGCGATTTTTTCATCTTCTTTCTACCCCTCTCCCTACACTGCTTCTATCAAAAACAACACCTCTGGAGGTGTCCCGTGAGTTTCAGCGTTATTGGTGGTGCGCTGTTGGTTCTGCTGCTGTTGGCCTATCTGGTCTACGCCCTGTTTAACGCGGAGGATTTCTGATGGCGGCTTCAGCCTTTTTACTGATCGCCAGCTTCCTGCTGGTGCTTCTGCTGCTGGCCCGGCCGCTGGGCGGCTTTATGGCGCGCCTGATCGAAGGTGAGCCGCTGCCTGCGCTGCGCGGGGTGGAAGCCGGCGTCTGGCGCGCCTGCGGCATCCGCGTCACCGAGATGAACTGGTGGCAGTACGCGCTGGCAATACTGGCGTTCAACCTGCTCGGCCTGGCGCTGCTGTTCGCCCTGCTGATGACGCAAGGTTCGCTGCCGCTCAACCCGCAAGGCTTCCCGGGCCTCTCCTGGGATCTGGCGCTCAACACCGCCGTCAGCTTCGTCACCAACACCAACTGGCAAGCCTACAGCGGCGAAAGCGCCCTCAGCTATTTAAGCCAGATGGCCGGGCTGGCGGTGCAGAACTTCGTCTCCGCCGCCACCGGCATCGCCGTGGCCTTTGCGCTGATCCGCGCCTTTACCCGCCGCGCCGGCAAGACCGTCGGCAACGCCTGGGCCGATCTGTTCCGCATCACGCTGTATGTGCTGCTGCCGATCGCGCTGCTGATCGCCCTGTTCTTCGTCAGCCAGGGCACGCTGCAAAACTTCCTGCCTTACCTGCACGTCACCACGCTCGAAGGCGCGCAGCAGACGCTGCCGATGGGGCCGGTGGCCTCGCAGGAAGCGATCAAGATGCTCGGCACCAACGGCGGCGGCTTCTTCGGCGCCAACTCGGCGCACCCGTTCGAGAACCCAACCGTGCTGACCAACTTCGTGCAGATGCTGGCCATCTTCCTGATCCCCTGCGCGCTGTGCTTCTCCTTCGGCCAGTTGGCCGGTGAAAACCGCCAGGGCCATGCGCTGATCTGGGCGATGGCGCTGATCTTCGTGGCGGCGGTGGTGGCGGTGATGGTCGCCGAGCTGGCAGGCAACCCGCACCTGAGCGCGCTGGGCGCCGACAGCAACATCAATATGGAAGGCAAAGAGTCGCGCTTCGGCATTCTCGCCACCAGCCTGTTCTCGGTAGTCACCACCGCCGCGTCCTGCGGGGCGGTCAACGCCATGCACGACTCCTTCACCGCGCTGGGCGGCATGGTGCCGATGTGGCTGATGCAGATCGGCGAAGTGGTGTTCGGCGGCGTCGGCTCCGGCCTGTACGGCATGCTGCTGTTCGTGCTGCTGACGGTGTTTATCGCCGGTCTGATGATCGGCCGCACCCCGGAATATCTGGGCAAGAAGATCGACGTTTACGACATGAAGATGACCGCGCTGGCGATCCTGGTCACGCCGACGCTGGTGCTGCTGGGCAGCGCGCTGGCCATCGGCACCGACGCAGGCCGCGCCGGCATCCTCAACCCGGGCGCCCACGGCTTCAGCGAAGTGCTGTACGCCCTGTCCTCCGCCGCCAACAACAACGGCAGCGCCTTCGCCGGGTTGAGCGTCAATACGCCGTTCTACAACCTGCTGCTGGCCTTCGCCATGTTCGTCGGCCGCTTCGGGGTGATCCTGCCGGTGCTGGCGATTGCCGGCTCGCTGAGCGCCAAGCAGCGCCAGCCGGCGGGCAACGGCACCCTGCCGACCTATGGGCCGCTGTTTATCGGCCTGCTGATCGGCACCGTGCTGCTGGTGGGCGCGCTGACCTTCGTGCCGGCGCTGGCGCTGGGCCCGGTGGCCGAGCATTTGCAGCTTTGGTTGGCAAACTAATCGACGTCACAGAGAGAGAATAAGAGATGACTCGCAAACAACGCGCGCTGTTTGAACCGGCTCTGGTGCGCACCGCGCTGATCGATGCGGTAAAAAAACTGGACCCTCGCGTTCAATGGCGCAACCCGGTGATGTTCGTGGTGTATATCGGCAGCATTCTGACCACCGCCATCTGGCTGGCGATCCTCACCGGCCAAACCGACGGCGCCGCCGCCTTCACCGGCTGCGTCGCCCTGTGGCTGTGGTTCACCGTGCTGTTCGCCAACTTCGCTGAGGCGCTGGCCGAAGGGCGCAGCAAGGCCCAGGCGGAAAGCCTGAAGGGCACCAAGAAAACCAGCTGGGCGAAAAAGCTGGCCGGCCCGCGCCGCGACGGCGCCACGGAGAAAGTGGCTGCCGAAAGCCTGCGCAAAGGCGATATCGTGCTGGTGGAAGCAGGCGATACCATCCCGTGCGACGGCGAAGTGCTGGAAGGCGGCGCCTCGGTGGATGAAAGCGCCATCACCGGCGAATCCGCGCCGGTGATCCGCGAGTCCGGCGGCGACTTCTCCTCGGTCACCGGCGGCACCCGCGTGCTGTCCGACTGGCTGGTGGTGCAGTGCAGCGTCAACCCGGGGGAAACCTTCCTCGATCGCATGATCGCCATGGTGGAAGGCGCCAAACGCCGCAAAACGCCGAACGAGATCGCACTGACCATCCTGCTGGTGGCGCTGACCATCGTGTTCGTCCTGGCCACCGCCACCCTGTTCCCGTTCTCGCAATACAGCGTGGAAGCGGCCGGCAGCGGCAGCGTGGTCACCATCACCGTGCTGGTCGCGCTGCTGGTCTGCCTGATCCCCACCACTATCGGCGGCCTGCTGTCCGCCATCGGCGTGGCCGGGATGAGCCGCATGCTCGGCGCCAACGTGATCGCCACCAGCGGCCGCGCGGTGGAAGCCGCCGGCGACGTGGACGTGCTGCTGCTGGATAAAACCGGCACCATCACGCTGGGCAACCGCCAGGCTTCGGAGTTCCTGCCGGCGCCGGGCGTGAAAGAGCAAGAGCTGGCGGACGCCGCGCAGCTGGCCTCGCTGGCGGACGAAACGCCGGAAGGCCGCAGCATCGTGGTGCTGGCCAAACAGCGCTTCAACCTGCGCGAACGCGATCTGCAGGCGCTGAACGCCACCTTCGTGCCCTTCTCCGCCCAGACCCGCATGAGCGGCGTCAACGTGCAGGAGCGCATGATCCGCAAAGGCGCGGTGGACGCCATTCGCCGCCACGTCGAAACCAATCAGGGCCACTTCCCGCGGGCGGTGGACGATCTGGTGGAAAGCGTGGCGCGCACCGGCGGCACGCCGCTGGTGGTGGCGGAAGGCGCCCGGGTGCTGGGCGTGGTGGCGCTGAAGGATATCGTCAAGGGCGGCATCAAGGAACGCTTCAATGAACTGCGCAAGATGGGCATCAAAACGGTGATGATCACCGGCGATAACCCGCTGACCGCGGCGGCGATCGCCGCCGAAGCCGGGGTGGACGATTTCCTGTCGGAAGCCACGCCGGAAGCCAAGCTGGCGCTGATCCGCCAGTATCAGGGAGAAGGCCGTTTGGTGGCGATGACCGGCGACGGCACCAACGACGCCCCGGCGCTGGCGCAGGCCGATGTGGCGGTGGCGATGAACTCCGGCACCCAGGCCGCCAAAGAGGCGGGCAACATGGTCGATCTGGATTCCAACCCGACCAAGCTGATCGAAGTGGTGCACATCGGCAAACAGATGCTGATGACGCGCGGCTCGCTGACCACCTTCAGCATCGCCAACGACGTGGCCAAGTACTTCGCCATCATTCCGGCGGCGTTCGCGGCCACCTACCCGCAGCTGAACGCGCTGAACGTGATGCACCTGCACTCCCCCGCCTCCGCCATCATGTCGGCGGTGATCTTCAACGCCCTGGTGATCGTGTTCCTGATCCCGCTGGCGCTGAAAGGGGTAAGCTATAAACCGATGAGCGCCGCGGCCCTGCTGCGCCGCAACCTGTGGCTGTACGGGGTCGGCGGTCTGCTGGTGCCGTTCGTCGGCATCAAATTGATCGACCTGATCCTGGTCGCGCTGCACGTCGCCGGTTAACCATTGAGGGAAATGAACATGACTTATTTACGACCTGCGCTGGTGATGCTGATTTTGCTGACGCTGATCACCGGCATCGCCTATCCGCTGCTGACCACCGGGCTGGCGCAGCTGCTGTTTCCGGCCGCGGCCAACGGCTCGCTGCTGTACCAAGGCGACAAGGCGGTGGGCTCAGCACTGATCGGCCAGAACTTTACGCGCGCCGACTATTTCTGGGGCCGCCCGTCGGCCACCGGCGATTCGGCCTATAATCCACAGGCCTCCGCCGGCAGCAACCTGGCGGCCACCAACCCGGCGCTGGATAAGGCTATCGCCGAACGCGCAGCGCAGCTGCGCCAGGCCAACCCGGCAATGAGCGGCCCGATCCCGGTCGATCTGCTGACCGCCTCCGGCAGCGGGTTGGATCCGCAGATCTCGATCGCCGCCGCGCAATATCAGCTGGCGCGGGTCGCGGCGGCGCGTCATCTGCCGCCGGAACAGGTCGCCAAACTGATCGAAGACAATACCGATCGGGCCACGCCCAACTTCATGGGGGAATCGGTGGTCAACGTGCTGAAGCTGAACCTGGCGCTGGATGCGTTGAAGTAACGCGCCGTATTCAGCATAGTGATAGGGTTCGGCATGCCGAACCCCTTTTTGCTTGGTAACACAAGGAATTGTCATGGTCGAAGAAGAGCAGCAGCGCCCCGATCCCGATAGCCTGCTGGCGCTGGCCAATGAAAAACCGCGCGGCCGGTTGAAGGTATTCTTCGGCGCCTGCGCCGGCGTGGGCAAAACCTACGCCATGCTGCAGGAGGCCCAGCGTTTGCGCGCTCAGGGGCTGGACGTGCTGGTCGGCGTGGTGGAAACCCACGGCCGCAGCGAGACCGCCGCCCTGCTCGACGGCCTGTCGCTGCTGCCACAAAAACGCATCCAGCATCGCGGCCGGCTGGTGCATGAATTCGATCTCGACGCTGCGCTGGCGCGCCACCCGGCGCTGGTGCTGATGGACGAACTGGCGCACAGCAACGCCCAGGGTTCGCGCCACCCCAAACGCTGGCAGGATGTGGAAGAGCTCCTGGACGCCGGCATCGACGTGCTGACTACCGTCAACGTGCAGCATCTGGAAAGCCTGAACGACGTCGTGGGCGGCGTGACCGGCGTGCGGGTGCGCGAAACGGTGCCCGACCACGTGTTTGACGAAGCCGCCGAAGTGGTGCTGGTCGATCTGCCGCCGGACGATCTGCGCCGGCGGCTGCACGAAGGCAAAGTGTATATTCCCGGTCAGGCCGAGCGCGCCATCGAGCACTTCTTTCGCAAAGGCAACCTGATCGCCCTGCGCGAGCTGGCGCTGCGCCGCACCGCCGATCGGGTCGATGATCAGATGCGCGAGTTTCGCGATACCCAGGGGCGCGAGAAAGTGTGGCATACCCGCGACAGCATTCTGCTGTGCGTCGGCCACAACAGCGGCAACGAAAAGCTGGTGCGCATCGCCGCCCGACTGGCGGCGCGGCTTGGCTGCCACTGGCATGCGGTCTATGTGGAAACCCCCAAGCTGCACCGGCTGCCGGAAAACCAGCGCCGCGCCATTCTGCGCGCGCTGCGGCTGGCGCAGGAGCTGGGGGCAGAAACCGCCACCCTGGCCGATCCGTCCGAAGAGCGCGCGGTGCTGCGCTACGCCCGCGAGCATAACCTCGGCAAAATCATCATCGGCCGCCGCAGCGAACAGCGCTGGAAGCTGCGCGGCAGCTTCGCCGATCGCCTCGGCCGGCTGGGCCCGGATCTCGATCTGGTGATCGTGGCGCTGGAGAACGACGCCGCGCAGCCGCCGCCGGGCAAGGAGCACGACGGCCGCAGCTTCAATGAGAAATGGCGCATGCAGCTGCGCGGCTGCGCGGTGGCGGTGGCGCTGTGCGCGCTGATCACCCTGCTCTCGCAGTGGCTGCTGCCGGGCTTCGATCAGGCCAACCTGGTGATGATCTATCTGCTCGGCGTGGCGATCGTCGCGCTGTTCTTCGGCCGCTGGCCGTCGGTGCTGGCGGCGGTGATCAACGTCGCCAGCTTCGATCTGTTCTTCGTCCAGCCCGAATGGTCGTTCGCCGTCAGCGATATGCAGTATCTGCTGACCTTCGGCGTGATGCTCGCCGTCGGCATCATCATCGGCAACCTGACCGCCGGGGTGCGTTATCAGGCCCGGGTGGCGCGCTACCGCGAGCAGCGGGCGCGTCACCTGTACGAAATGTCGCGCGGGCTGAGCCGCGCGCTGACCGTGGCCGACATCGCCAACACCAGCCGTCATTTCCTCTCCAGCAGTTTCCAGGCGAAAACCGTGCTGCTGCTGCCGCAGGAAGACGGCCGCCTGCAACAGATGGTTGGCGAGGAAGGCGGGCTGCTGTCGGTAGACGAGGCCATCGCGCGCTGGAGCTTCGACAAAGGCCTGCCGGCAGGTGCCGGCACCGACACCCTGCCCGGCGTGCCTTACCAGCTGCTGCCGCTCAATACCCCCAAGCAGACCTTCGGCCTGCTGGCGATCGAGCCCAACAACCTGCGCCAGCTGATGGTGCCGGAACAGCAGCGGCTGCTGCAGACCTTCGCGGTGCTGATCGCCAGCGCGCTGGAGCGGCTGCACCTGGCGCGCAGCGCCGAAGAAGCCAAGCTGGACGCCGAGCGCGAACAGCTGCGCAACTCGCTGCTGGCGGCGCTGTCGCACGATCTGCGCACGCCGCTGACCGTGCTGTTCGGCCAGGCGGAAATCCTCACGCTGGACCTGGCGGCCGAGGGCTCCAATCACGCCACCCAGGCCAGCCAGATCCGCCAGCAGGTGCTGAGCACCACCCGGCTGGTGAACAACCTGCTGGATATGGCGCGCATCCAGTCCGGCGGTTTCAGCCTGCGGAAAGAGTGGCAGTCGCTGGAAGAGATCGTCGGCGCCTCGCTGCACATGCTGGAGCCGCTGCTCAGCCAGCATCCGATCGTGGTCGAGCTGCCGCCGGAACAGATCCTGGTCAACTGCGACGGCAGCCTGCTGGAACGGGTGTTCACCAACCTGTTGGAAAACGCCAATAAATACGCCGGCGCCGAGGCCACCATCGGCATTCGCGCCCGCACGCTGCCCGAGTGGCTGGAAGTCGAGGTCTGGGATAACGGCCCCGGCATCCCCGCCGATCAGCTGCAGCTGATTTTCGACAAGTTTTCACGCGGCAATAAAGAGTCGGCGATCCCCGGCGTCGGCTTGGGGTTAGCGATTTGCCGTGCCATTATTGAAGTGCATGATGGCCGCATCTGGGCGGAAAACGGCGCCAACGGCGGCGCCAGCTTCCGCTTCGTGCTGCCGCTGGAAAAACCGCCCGAGATCGACGGTGACGCCTTCGATCTGTAATCAACGCAGGGGAAACGTGAGCATAACGCCAACCAACATTCTGATTGTTGAAGATGAAAAAGAGATCCGCCGCTTCGTGCGCACCGCGCTGGAGAGCGAAGGCCTGCGGGTGTTTGAAAGTGAAACGCTGCAGCGCGGGCTGATTGAAGCCGGCACGCGCAAACCGGATCTGATCATCCTTGATTTGGGGTTGCCGGATGGCGACGGGCTGAGTTACATCCGCGATCTGCGGCAGTGGAGCGCCATTCCGGTGATCGTGCTGTCGGCACGCAACGCCGAGGAGGACAAGATCGCCGCACTGGACGCCGGCGCCGACGACTACCTCAGCAAGCCGTTCGGCATCGGCGAGCTGCTGGCGCGGGTGCGGGTCGCGCTGCGCCGCCACTCCGCCAGCCAGCAGGAAAGCCCGCTGGTGAGTTTTTCAGCGATCACCGTCGATCTGGTGAATCGCCGGGTGCTGCGCAACGACGAAGATTTGCACCTGACGCCGATCGAGTTTCGCCTGCTGGCGGAACTGCTGGCCAACGCCGGCAAGGTGATCACCCAACGTCAGCTGTTGAGCCACGTCTGGGGGCCGAACTACGTGGAGCACAGCCACTACCTGCGCATCTACATGGGCCATCTGCGGCAGAAGCTGGAAGCCGATCCGGCCCGGCCCAAACACCTGCTGACCGAAACCGGCGTCGGCTACCGCTTCATGCCTTAACCCCGGCGGGCGCGGTGTGCCGCGCCTTTACGCCGCCGGGCCTTTCTTCAATCCGACCATAAATTCCTTAAACGCATCGCGCAGCGGAGCGAACACCGGGTGTTTGCGGTTTTCGATCATCACTTCGGAGAACAGCTTCAAGCCTACGGCGAAGGCCGCGCTCTGCTCGGGGCCGAAGTTCAGATCGTCACGCGCCCGGATGCGCTCGACGATCTCGAGAATATCGTCGTGGTTGGTCACTTCAAAACTCAGCGGCGCTTTCGCGACGGGATTGCCCTGGCGATCGCTCAGGGCTTCAACGGTAATAGTAAAACGGTGGCCGGGCATCAGTTCTTCTCCTGCTGCGTGGGTTGAATATGCATTTCACTTTCGATCGCCGCCACGGCGGTCAGCAACGCGGCGTTGATGCGCTCCACCTGCTGCGGCGTAAGATCGGCGCGCATCACGTTGCCGCGCAGCAGGCTGCGCAGGCGGTTCATGGCGTCGTAGATGCCTTCCGCCAGGTTGCCGTGCCGATGATGCTCGCGGCCGGCGCCCGCCAGGCGCGCCAGAATGACGTCAACCACCTGTTGATGCTTTTGCAGCTCGCCCTCGCCCGCCGCGGTGATGCGGTAGCTTTTGCGGCCGTTGCCGGTGGTGAGCGGCTCAAGGAAATCCTGCTCTTCCAGCAGCGTCAGCGTGGGGTAAATCACCCCCGGGCTCGGCACGTACAGGCCGGAAGAGGCTTCCTCGATCGCCTTGATCAGCTCATAGCCGTGGCTGGGCTTGCGCGCCACCAGCGCCAGCAGCACCAGGCGCAGATCGCCGTGTTCGAACAGACGATGACGCCCGCCCCGGCCGCCGCGCCCACCCCGGCCGTGCTCTTCGCCGTCGCCGCCGAAATGATGGCGCCCGCCGCGATGACGGCGGCCCTCTTCACATTCATGATGGTGATGCCGGTGTAAACCTAATCGATGAAACATAGGGTGATACCTCGCTTTAACAGTGAACATCAATACGAGGTTGTTTAGATATATCTAAACAGCGTCGATAACGCTAATCTAGATCGATATATCTAAATGCGCAAGCGCGCACCGATAAAAAGATATATCTAAATTGAAGGCATAAAAAAAGCGCTGTAAAAACAGCGCTTTTTATCAATCAGGGAAAGTGATTACTTGGCGGAAGCCAGCACTTCGCTGACGATTTCGACCGCTTCATGCTCAATCTTCTCGCGGTGTTCCGCGCCGAGGAAGCTCTCGCAATAGATCTTGTAAGCCTCTTCGGTACCGGAAGGACGGGCCGCGAACCAGCCGTTGTCGGTCATCACTTTCAGCCCGCCGATCGAGGCGCCGTTACCCGGCGCCGCGGTCAAACGTGCGGTGATCGGATCCCCGCCCAGCGTACTGGCCTTGACCATCTCCGGCGACAGCTTGGACAGCGCCGCTTTCTGCGCATGGGTTGCCGGCGCCTGGATGCGGTTATAGCTCGGCGCACCGAAACGCTTGGCCAGATCGTCATAGTGATGCTGCGGGTTCTCACCGGTTACCGCGGTGATTTCAGCCGCCAGCAGGCACATGATGATGCCGTCTTTGTCCGTCGACCACGGCTGGCCGTTGAAGCGCAGGAACGAAGCCCCGGCGCTCTCTTCGCCGCCGAAGCCCAGGCTGCCGTCGAACAGGCCGTCCACAAACCATTTGAAACCGACCGGCACTTCCACCAGCTTGCGGCCCAGGTCGGCCACCACGCGGTCGATCATCGCGCTGGACACCAGCGTTTTACCGACTGCGACATCGGCGCCCCACTGCGGGCGATGTTGGAACAGGTAGTTGATGGCTACCGCCAGATAGTGGTTCGGGTTCATCAGGCCTTTCGGCGTGACAATGCCGTGGCGGTCGTAATCCGGATCGTTGGCGAACGCCAGATCGAATTTGTCGCGCAGCGCCAGCAGGCCGGCCATCGCCGACTCGGACGAGCAGTCCATGCGGATGATGCCGTCGTGATCCAGGTGCATAAAGCGGAAGGTCTGATCGATGGAATCGTTCACCAGCGTCAGATCCAGCTTGTAGTGTTCCGCCACGCGCTGCCAATAGGCGATGCCGGAGCCGCCGAGCGGATCCACGCCCAGCTTCAGGCCGGCGCGTTGAATGGCCGGCATGTCGACCACCTCAACCAGGCCTTCGACATAAGGCTGCACCAGGTCTTTGGCGTGCAGGTGGCCACTGTTCCAGGCCTTGTCCAGCGACTGGCGCTGAACGCCTTTCAGCTGCTGCGCCAGCAGTTCGTTGGCGCGCTTCTCGATCACCGACGTCAGGTTGGTGTCAGCCGGGCCGCCGTTCGGCGGATTGTATTTGATGCCGCCGTCTTCCGGCGGGTTGTGGGACGGCGTAATGACGATGCCGTCGGCCTGCGCGCCGCCGCGGCGGTTGTGGCACAGAATGGCGTGCGATACCGCCGGCGTTGGCGTGAAACCGTTATTTTCCTGCACGATCACATCGACGCCGTTGGCGGTCAGCACTTCCAGCACGGAAATGAAGGCCGGCTCAGACAGCGCATGGGTATCTTTGCCCACGTAGCACGGGCCGGTGGTGCCCTGCTGATGACGAACTTCGGCGATCGCCTGAGCGATGGCGAGGATGTGCGCTTCGTTGAAGCTGTGGCGCTGCGCGCTGCCGCGGTGGCCGGAGGTGCCAAACTTCACCGCGTGTGCGGCATTGCCGGCTTCAGGTTGCAGCACATAGTACTGCGACGTCAGCTGGGCTACGTTGATCAGATCGCTTTGGCGGGCGGGCTGCCCGGCACGTGGATTATTCGCCATCGACATATCTCCCTCATCCCTGTCGGTGACCGGGCAATACGTCGCGCACGGCCAGCATGACGGGCTGTTCGCTAAATTAGACGGTACCGCAAACTTTCTCGATCAGTTCCGCTGGGAACTGCATCGCCTGCATGATGTGTTCGATCATGCTGCGTTTGCGGCCGGTATTGGTATTGGTGATCACCCAGTAAGGGGTGCCCGGTACATGCTTCGGCTTGGTATGCGTGCCGTTGGCCAGCAGGGTCTGCTGATCGCCGGCGAAATAGGTGCGGGTACGGCCGGTCAACGCCTCGGTGGCGGCGGCGAAACCGGCGGCATCGAGGGTGTACAGCGTGGACAGCACCAGCATGAAACGGTTGACCGCTTTGTTCTGCTCGGCGTATTCATCCGATAACAGCAGCTCACGCATGGCGCGCACGCGATCGCGCGGACGCTGCGCCGGCGCCGCTTTTTCCAGCTCGACGGACTGCGGGGCACTGGCGGCAGGCAACGCGCGCACCGGCTGCCCGGCGGTGAATTTCAACATGCGGCGTAAAATATCGGACGCGCTTTCACCGATGTGTTGCGTGTGGCTGGCAATATAACGGTAAAGCTCTTCGTCGACTTCAATAGTTTTCATCTTTATCCAATACTGTTTTTTCTACTTAGAACCTGAAGCCAGATCCTGCATTCAAGCCATGGGATTATAAGGTTAAAAGCGCTGGGGCGAACACAACAATGTGCCTCCGGACGGCAAATGCAGACTAATACCTATAGCCGGCACTGCCAAGCCCGCGCCGCGAAAATTCCGCATGATTCATCGTGCGATTCAATCATGATACCCTAATCTGAATCTCTCTCAGTATGAACTTCGCCATGAAATTACATTATCAACTGCTGGCCGCCGAGTCAGACGCGCTGCCGGTGCTGCTGATCCACGGGCTGTTCGGCAATCTGGACAACCTGGGCGTGCTGGCACGCGATCTGCATAAACAGCACACGGTGATCAAGGTAGATCTGCGCAATCACGGCCTCTCCCCGCGCGCCGACGACATGAACTACCCCGCCATGGCGCAGGATCTGCTGGCGCTGCTCGACGAACTGCAGCTGGAGAAAGCGATCGTCATCGGCCATTCGATGGGCGGCAAAGCGGCGATGGCGCTGACCGCCATCGCGCCCGAGCGCGTCGCCAGGCTGATCGTTATCGACGTCGCGCCGGTGAATTACCAGACCCGCCGCCACGACGAGATCTTCGCCGCGCTGAAGGCCGTCAGCGCCGCCGGCATCACCCAGCGCCAGGCGGCCGCCGAGCTGATGCGCGACTACCTGCAGGAAGAAGGCGTGATCCAGTTCCTGCTGAAGTCCTTCCACAACGGCGAATGGCGCTTCAACCTGCCGGTGCTGATCGCACGCTACGAAGACATCACCGGCTGGCAGGAAGTCCCGGCCTGGCCGCACCCGACCCTGTTCATTCGCGGCGGCCTGTCGCCGTATGTGCAGGACAGCTATCGTGCGGACATCGCCCGCCAGTTCCCGCAGGCTCGCGCGCACGTCGTCGCCGGCACCGGCCATTGGGTGCACGCCGAAAAACCGGAAGCGGTGCTGCGCGCCATCCACCGTTTCCTCGACGAAGCCTGAAAAACACGCTTTCCTGGCGAAAAAACGCGCTAAAGATAACGGCTTAGCGCGTTTAGCCCGCAGTTAGGCATTGTCGCCGCTCCATCTGCTGGGGTAATATGGCGCGCTATAATTTTGCCGCCGCGCCAGCGCGTTCACGAACGCCGGTTCGGGGGTGAATTTGGGTTAGGGTTTATTGGCCCGAAGTGTGTTAACCGATGCCTCCGGAAGCGTGCGAGCGCTTTTTGATGCAAACTCCCTTGCAGTACCGCTACCTATGGCAAAAGAACAAACGGATCGCACGACGCTGGATCTGTTCGCAGATGAACGCCGTCCGGGGCGCCCGAAAACCAACCCGCTCTCCCGCGATGAACAGCTTAGAATCAATAAGCGCAATCAGTTACGGCGCGATAAAGTGCGTGGATTGCGGCGCGTAGAGCTGAAAATCAACGCGGATGCGGTGGACGCCCTGAACAAACTGGCGGAACAGCGCAACATCAGCCGCAGCGAACTCATCGAGCAGATGCTGTTGGCGCAACTGGCGGAAGAACAGCCGGAACATTGATCTCTTCGGCCGCACGCGCGGCGCGGCGTTAAGGACAACGCCGGATCGACCACGCTTTTCTTCATTCTCCGGCATCGCATAAATGCGATAAAACCCCGGCGCCACTTTCTGGCATGATACGCATTTACCGGCTAGAGACTGCGCCTGTCGGCGCCCGCCCCGGAGGCGAAAGGCTCTTGCCATGGCATCATTTTAATCGGCGTCAGCGGCGGCAGTGCCGGCGTCGAGTAATGCAATTACTTGAATTTAAAGGTTATACGCGATATGGCTACTGTAGGCATTTTCTTTGGCAGCGACACTGGCAATACCGAAAACATTGCCAAAATGATCCAGAAAATTCTCCAGAAACAGTTTGGCGACGACGTCTCTGAAGTGCATGACATCGCTAAAAGCAGCAAAGAAGACCTGGAAGGGTTCGATATCCTGCTGCTGGGTATCCCGACCTGGTACTACGGTGAAGCACAGTGTGACTGGGATGATTTCTTCCCGACGCTGGAAGAAGTCGACTTCAACGGCAAACTGGTGGCGCTGTTCGGCTGCGGCGACCAGGAAGACTACGCGGAATACTTCTGTGACGCGATGGGCACCATCCGCGACATCATCGAACCGCGCGGCGCGGCCATCGTGGGCCACTGGCCGACCAAGGGCTACCACTTCGAGGCCTCCAAAGGCCTGGCGGACGACGATCACTTCATCGGTTTGGCGATCGACGAAGACCGCCAGCCGGAGCTGACCAACGAGCGCGTGGACGCCTGGGTCAAACAGATCGTCGAAGAGCTGAGCCTGGCCGATATCGTCGGCTAAGCCCCGGCACTGGCGAAAGGTTGAACAAAGGCCCTGTAAAGTGCATAGTGTGCCCACAGGGCCGTCATCGGCAGCAGGGATTGCTGCGATAGAAGCTACAGATTTGTAACTTCCCACCCCGTCACGGTAGACTGAGATATCGGTTTATCCCATCCATCAAGGCGTTGCATGCAAAACATGCAATAGTGCAATTATATCTTTGTTAACAACCGGCGGTTTCTATTTAGTACAACCGGTTCTATAATGAGACGCATTAACTCTTTGTGCCGACCGATGCCACAGGCGAGTACGCCTCAACTTGATTAGCATAGTAACAGGACTGAATTCGCATGACCGACAACAACATCGCATTGAAGAAGGCCGGCTTAAAAGTCACGCTTCCGCGACTCAAAATCCTGGAAGTACTGCAAAATCCGGAATGCCATCACGTCAGTGCGGAAGATTTGTACAAAAAACTGATTGATATGGGCGAAGAGATCGGGCTGGCAACGGTTTATCGCGTACTGAACCAGTTTGACGATGCGGGCATTGTGACACGTCACAATTTC
This sequence comes from Serratia sp. CY31944, assembly GCF_052169175.1. Lineage (NCBI taxonomy): Bacteria > Pseudomonadati > Pseudomonadota > Gammaproteobacteria > Enterobacterales > Yersiniaceae > Serratia > Serratia sp. CY31944. Next base: position 30,423 of record NZ_JBJNLG010000025.1, on the reverse strand, counting down.
GAAGGCGGCAAGTCCGTGTTCGAGCTGACCCAACAGCATCACCACGATCACCTGATTTGCCTGGACTGCGGCAAAGTGATCGAATTCAGCGACGAATCCATCGAAGTGCGCCAGCGTGATATCGCCAAGCAGCACGGCATCAAGCTCACCAACCACAGCCTGTACCTGTACGGCCACTGTGAAACCGGTGACTGCCGCGAAGACGAAACGCTGCACGACAAGAAATAAGCCTGACCGGCTATGAAAAACCGCCTCACGCCGAGGCGGTTTTTTTATGCCCGCCGTGCAACGGGCAAAAAAACCCCCGGACAAGCCGGGGGAAAATCATGTCATGAAATATCACAATTGCAGCGGCACAGCGACTCCACGTACTACTCTCACTACAACGTCCGCCCTACGCCGACACGCGCGGGCGAACGCATTCCCCCTTTGTTATACGGCCGCCGCCAGGGCAGCAGACCGTTGCACCGGGCTTAAACCTTCTCGGCGCGGCTGTAGCGTTTACCGTCCGGGCTGACCGAACGCACCTGAACGTCACCGGAAACCGCCGGTTTGGCCTTGGCGTCATAGCGCTGCCACTGCTTGCCGCCGTCGGTGGAATACTCGATGCCCAATCCCGGCAGCGCGATATTCGCCTCCAGCTTGCCGCCCGCTACGCGCGCGCCCGGCACCGGCAGACGGTAAGCGACGCCGCCTTTGTCCAGCTTGGCCAGTTCACGCTGGCCCAGAATATTGGCGAAGCGCAGCCAGTCTTTCTCCAGCGCCTTGGTATCGACAAAGTGGGTTTCCCCGCCTTTGTATTCGCGGCCGGCGCGATAGTCCTGCTCCCAACCGGCGCGGTGCCAGGCGCGTTCCGCCACCGACAGCGCGCGTGGGAAGATCATGTATTCCATCTGCGGATCGGTGCGCTGGGTTTCGCTCCACAGCTGAGCGGACAGCCCGTAGGCGCCCGGCCACGGCTTGTCGCTCTTGGCGCTGAAGGGGTTGCCGTCGCGGTCGACCGAGGTTTCCGCGTTCTGCGGCATGTTGTCCGGCGCAAAGCTGAACACCTTGCGCTCGTCGCTGAAGCGGGTGCCCCAGTAGTAACCGCGCTCGTCCGGGTTCACCTCGTAAGGGAAGTCCATATAGACATAGTCCGGGTTGGAAACCACCACTTCATACCCTTTGTTGGCCCAGTCGTTGACGCTATCGAAACCGCCCCAGTACAGGGTATCCCAGAAGTTGACGCCCACGCGCGAGGTGGCGAACGCCTTCGCGCTCTCGGCGTCTTTCAGGCCGTCCTGCCAGGCCTGCATTCTGTCGATGCCGTGCGCCTTCACCAGCTTGCTGACCTCTTGGCCGAAGTAGCTCGGCAGGTGCTCCATGTCGGCCACCTTGCCTTCTTTGATCATCGTCTGGCACACCTGCGACTTGGCCCACGGCTTGTCTTCGTTGCTCTGATCGATGATGCCTTTGCCCGGCTCCGGTTTCGCCTTGTCGGTATAGCCGGCGCCCAGGCGAATATTTTTCGCTTCGTCGCCGCCGAAGTGCCAGGTCTTGATCGGCTGGCCGGCTTCTTTATGCATCTGGGCAATTTCGCCGATCACCTTGTCGACAAAGCGCTGGGAAGAGTCCAGGCACGGGTTCAGGTAGCTCTGGCGGTTAAAGAACTGCACGGAGGTGGTGTTGGAGGTATCGGTCGGATCCACCAGGCGGAATTCGTTGGCCTCCTGCTCTTTCCCGGCGGCATGCAGCTTTTTATAGCGCGCTTCCATCGAGACCACCGCGGCGCGGGCGTGCGCCGGCATGTCGATCTCCGGGATCACTTCAATCTGGCGCGCCTGGGCGTATTTGATGATGTCGATATAGTCCTGACGGCTGAAGAAGCCGCCGTAGACGTCCGGCCCCTGGCCGTACTGCGGCAGCAGGCAGGTGGTTTCGCTCAGATCGTGGCAGCGCTGGCCGCCGACTTCCGTCAGCTCAGGCAAACCGGGGATCTCGATGCGCCAGCCTTCGTCATCGCTCAGGTGGAAGTGGAATTTGTTGAGCTTGTAGGCCGCCATCTGATCCAGCAGGCGCAGCACCGCGTCCTTCTTATGGAAGTTGCGCGCCACGTCGAGGAAAATGCCGCGATACTCGAAGCGCGGCGCATCGCTGGCGTCCAGCGTGGCGATCTTGCCGCTGCCGTCGCTCGGCACTAACGACAGGATCGACTGCAGCCCGTAGAACACCCCGGCCTGATCGAAACCGATCACTCGCGCCTCTTTCTTGCCGATTTTCAACTCATAGGCGCCTGACACCGCCATCGCGCCTTTAAACTTGCCCGGCTGAATGTCGGTCTTGATAGGATAGCCGTTGGCCTGAACCGGCACGCCCAGCAGCGCAAAGCGCTGGTTGACGGCGTCCGCCGCCGGCTTGACCAGCGTGCTCAGATCCGGTGCCACGCCGTTACGCAGATCGGCGTCCTGCGCGTGCACTTTCACCTGCATCGGCGTCGGCACGATCTGGCCGCGCAGCGCGCCGGCAGGCAGCGTCTGCAGATCGGCATTGCTGACAAAGCGCGAAGCCGGCGTCATCAGAATGTTTTTGTCGTCCTTGGTGCGCTTCCACTGGTCGCCGGTGAACGGCGCCACGAACTGATCCAGATTTTCGGTATCGGTATTCGCCAGCATTTTCGGCTTGGCGTCGCCGGACGTGGCATACCAGCGCGGCAGGAAGTCGTTTCTGAACAGCTGCCAGTATTCGGCCACCACTGGAATTTCCACCGCCTTACCGGCCGGGAACCCGCTGAATTTGGCGGTCGGCTCCAGCTTGTACAGATCGCCGGTGAGGTGAGCTATCTTGAACTGGTCGTTGTCCACCCGCAGGGTCTGGCGCGGGCTGTGGAAATAGATGACCCAGTCTTTGCCGTCGATCGCCTGGCCGTCGTTGCTGAGGGTGAACAACACCCGGTTGCAAGAGGCCCAGTCGGCGCCCAGCGCCGCGCAATCCACGCCGTTTTCGCCGGCGCGGTTATCCAGCATTTTCACGTTCAGCTTCAGCTGACTCAGTTGATCCACCAGCTGTTGATCGGCCATGGCGTGTCCCATGCCGCCCAGGAATCCCATCGTTGCCGTCAAAGCGGCTAATGCGCTCAGTTTGAATGCGTTCATGTTCTTGTCCTTCTTAATTATTGTTATCGCGAATTTCTTGCCACAGCTTGCCGCACTTGGCGTCGTAAGCCTGACCGTTGCCGCTGTGAACCGCCATAATGCAGTTCTGATAATCCATCACCCGCACCGTTTCCTGCGCGGCGAACTGCTGGTGCTGCTTCTCTTGCTTCAGCACGTTCAGCACCGCCTTGCAGGGCTGCAGACGCTCCGGCGAACCTTCGGCGGTGTTGATGCAGGCGCTGTAAGCCTGCTTCAATTTGGCGTCTTCCGGCGGCGCGGCGGGTTGCGCGCAGGCGCTCAAGGCCGCGGCGGCCGCCAACATCAGCATGATTTTTTTCATCGTTGAATTCCCTTAACTTGCCCCCGGCGGTGAGGCCGGGGAACGCATCAGAAGATGGTGAATGGCGCGATGACCATGAACTTGACGTCTTTCTCGTCCTGGAAGATGTTGCCGTAACCGCCGCCCCAGCTCGGGATGTTGGTGTGGTTGTCATACTGGGTGTAGTGCAGCTTGATCAGCGTGCCCTTGGCGCGCCCTTCCTGGATGGTGTACATCGCGTCCAGGCTCCAGGCGCTCTCTTTCAGGCGCTGGCTCTGATCGTAGATCGGGTTGGTGCTCGGCTTGGCGTCCCAGGCGTAAACGTAGGAGCCGCCGACCGCCATGCCCGGCAGGTTCCAGTTGCTGAGGTCATACATCACGCCGGCGTACACCGCTTTCTCGCCGTTGGCGTTAAAGTCGGAGCGGTTGTCCCACCACACGTCCAGGCGGCCGTTGGATGAGGCGTAGGTTGGGGTCATGCGCTGCAGGAAGAAGCCCTGGTTGCCTTCCGCCTTGACCATGGTGCCTTCCAGACGCCAGTTGAACTGCCCGGTGGTGTAACCGAAGGTCAGCGCCTGCAGCCAGGCCAGGCCGTCGTAGATGCTGTTTGGATCGTTCTTGTCGCTGATGCGGTCTTCCGCACCGTAGAACTGGTAACTGGTGGTCAGCGGGTTGCCCAGCAGATCGAATTTGTAAGACGCTTTAGTGAAGTATTGATTCACGTATCCCTGCGCCTGGCCGAAGGCGGCTTCCAGCACCAGATCGTTTTTGAAATCGTATTTGGCGCCCAGCGAGTGCAGGTAGGAGACGCGGGTTTTCCTGTCGTTCTGGCGGAAGTCGTCCACCTCGATATGCCACGGTGCCTTGTATTTGTCGGCCCACATGTAGGAGAAGCTCAACGCGCCGGCATCGCCGTAGTCGAACTTGGCGCCGGCTTCGGCCCCCTGATAGGTGCCCGGCATAAAGCTCCAGTGTGGCGCCAGCAGGGTTTGGCCGCTCGGCTGAATATAGCCGGCGCGCGCCCAGACCGGGCCGTATTTGAATTTGGCGGCGGCTTTGTACAGGCTGATGCCGCCCTTGTCACCGGAATAGTCTTCGTCGTAGGTCCGGTTTTTCGAGGAAAACGCGATCTCGTTCGGGTGGCCGCTGGCGCTGGATTCCGCCAGCTCGATGGCGGTGAAGGCACCGACGTCCAGACCGAACATATCCCAGGCGTAGCCCGAAGCGAAATCCAGGCTCAGGTTGGCGGTGGAGTGCGACAGGTTGGTGGTATATTGGTTGTAATCCTTGCTGTCCGGATTGAGATCTTTACGGTCGCGCTCACGTTGCCAGTAATAGATGCCGCCGGTCAGCGTGGAATCATCGATAAACCCTGCGGCTTTCGCCTCAGGCGCCATGGCAAACCCTGTTCCCAACAGCGCGCCCGCGACTGCGAGCGCCAGCGTTTTACGCTGAGCACCGTGCGTACCCATATTGAAATTCCTCTTTGACTTAACTTAAAAGTTGCAGCCGCCTGTGTTCACCACTGCCCTGCACGACTGCCAATAAAAAACCCGAACGGGTAAAAAATATTGCCGACGAGATGTTATTCCCACAGCACTAATTGCTACAGACAGACTATTTTTCGCGACGCGAATTATCAAATGAAAAATGCGGGAGATTTGTCAAAGTATGACAAGGAGCACATATCAGTGAGATTTTGTTACGCCGGTTATCATGGAAGGTGTCGAATAAAAAATTCAATTAAATCAGAATAAATTGAGATACAAGGTCAACCAGAGACGATTAATGGTTTCAGCCTGACTAAATCCGTCAGTCAGGCGATAAAAATTGAAAGCGCTCTCTAAATGAAATTAATTCGCATCACGAATATATAAGTAAACATTAAGACTAACAAGGCCCATATCAGAAAGCTTATGGGTTAATGCGCCGTGATTAATTAAACGCGCTCCGGTTAAAATCAGAGAGGAATAGATCGCAGGTGAAACCACAGGCAAAAAAAAGCGCGGCCTAAGCCGCGCTGATTCATTAATTTTCGAGGCTAATAAGATTAGCCCTCGATTTTCGCCCAGGTGTCGCGCAGGCCGACGGTGCGGTTAAACACCAGATGCTCGGCCGACGAATAGCGACTGTCGGCGCAGAAGTAACCTTCACGCTCGAACTGATAGGCTTTCTCCGGCTGTGCGGCCGCCAGGCTCGGCTCGACGAAGCCGTGCTTGATCACCAGCGATTCCGGGTTGATGGTGGAGAGGAAATCTTCCGCCGCGCCCGGGTTAGGCACGCTGAACAGGCGATCGTACAGGCGAATTTCCGCTGGCAGCGCGTGCGCCGCGGACACCCAGTGGATCACGCCCTTCACCTTGCGGCCGTCGGCAGGATCTTTGCTCAACGTTTCCGCATCGTAGCTGCAGAAGATGGTGACGATCTCGCCCGCCTCGTCCTTCTCGACGCGCTCGGCCTTGATCACGTACGCATTGCGCAGACGCACTTCCTTGCCCAGCACCAAGCGCTTGTACTGCTTGTTGGCTTCTTCGCGGAAGTCGGCACGATCGATATAGATCTCGCGGCTGAACGGCACGTCGCGGCTGCCCATTTCCGGCTTGTTCGGATGGTTAGGCATGGTGACCATTTCCACCGCATCGCCCATGTTCTCGATGACGATTTTCACCGGATCCAGCACCGCCATGGCGCGCGGGGCGTTCTCGTTCAGATCGTCGCGGATGCAGGATTCCAGCGCCACCATCTCGACGTTGTTGTCTTGCTTGGTCACGCCGATGCGCAGGCAGAACTCGCGAATCGAGGCGGCGGTATAACCACGGCGGCGCAGACCGGAGACGGTTGGCATCCGCGGGTCGTCCCAGCCTTCGACGATCTTCTCGGCCACCAGCTGGTGCAGCTTGCGCTTCGACATGATGGCGTATTCGAGGTTGAGGCGCGAAAACTCGTACTGACGCGGGTGGCAAGGAATGGTGATGTTATCCAACACCCAGTCATACAGACGGCGGTTATCCTGGAATTCCAGGGTACACAGCGAATGGGTGATCCCTTCCAGCGCATCGGAAATGCAGTGGGTGAAATCGTACATCGGGTAGATGCACCATTTATTGCCGGTCTGGTGGTGTTCGGCGAACTTGATGCGGTACAGCACCGGATCGCGCATCACGATAAACGGCGAAGCCATATCGATCTTGGCGCGCAGGCAGGCGGCGCCTTCGGCGAACTCGCCGTTGCGCATCTTCTCGAACAGCGCCAGGTTCTCTTCCACGCTGCGATCGCGGTACGGGCTGTCTTTGCCCGGCGCGGTCAGGGTGCCGCGATATTCACGGATCTGCTCCGGCGACAGCTCATCGACGTAGGCCAGCCCCTTGGTGATCAGCTCGACCGCATACTGGTGCAGCTGATCGAAATAGTCTGAGGAGTAACGAACGTTGCCGCTCCACTCAAAGCCCAGCCACTCCACGTCGTGCTTGATTGACTCCACGAACTCGATGTCTTCTTTCACCGGGTTGGTGTCATCGAAACGCAGGTTGCACTGGCCCTGATAGTCCTTGGCGATGCCGAAGTTCAGGCAGATGGACTTGGCGTGGCCGATATGCAGATAGCCGTTAGGCTCCGGCGGGAAGCGGGTATGTACCGACGTGTGTTTCCCCGACGCCAGATCTTCATCGACGATCTGACGGATAAAATTGGTTGGGCGGGCTTCAGCCTCACTCATTTCACTGTTCCTCAATGCAAAGCGCTACACATAACCGCCTATGATCCAACAAGCCACGTCTGGAAACAACCGTTTGTTGCACGAAAAATGCGGCGCATTGCCCCCTCGGCGCGCAGCGCACCGCCGTGGGGCGAAACGGGATAAAAAAAGCGGGAAGAGATCGCTCTCTTCCCGCCAAATCGGGGCAAACTCCGCCATGATGCGTGGCCGGCCCCCGGTACTACTCAGGTAAAAACGGCCTTACTTTTGGATCTCGTATAGCTTGGTCTGACCGGCGACCACCGAGCCGTTGGCCAGCGCCGCCAGGCCGGCGTAGTCGTCAGAGTTGCTGACCACCACCGGGCTTATCATCGAACGCGCGTTGGCGTTGAGATAATCCAGATCCAGTTCCAGAATCGGTTGACCGGCTTTCACTTCCGCGCCCTCTTCCACCAGGCGTTTGAAGCCCTGGCCTTCCAGCGCGACGGTGTCGATCCCCATGTGCACCACGATCTCGGCACCCTTGTCGGTTTCCAGGCAGAACGCGTGGTTGGTATTGAAGATTTTCACCACGGTGCCGTCCGCCGGCGCCACGACGATGTTGTCGGTCGGGCGAATCGCCAGGCCGTCGCCTACCGCCTTGCTGGCGAAAGCTTCGTCCGGCACCTGATCGAGCGCCACGACTTCACCGGTCACCGGCGCCACCAGCGTTTCAAACGCGGCTTTCGGCGCGTTCGGCACCGCCTGCGGTTTGGCTTCCGCGGCAGGGGCCGCCGCCGGGGCCGCCGCAGCCGCTACCGGGCCAGCTGCAATCACGTTGCGCATTGCGCTGGCGATAAGTTCAGCACGGGTGCCGACGATCACTTGCACGCTCTGCTTGTTCAGGCGGATAACGCCGGATGCGCCGAGGCGTTTCGCCAAGGCGTCGTTCACCAGCGCGGAGTCTTTCACGTTCAGACGCAGGCGGGTGATGCAGGCATCGATGCCGGTCAGGTTGTCGGAACCGCCGATCGCGCCGACGTAGCGACGGGCCAGCGTGGTGGTTTCGTTTTCGTCTTTACCGGCGTTGCTGTCGACGTTGACGTCATAACCGTCGGTTTCGTCACCCGCAACCGCCAGTTCGCGGCCCGGGGTCATCAGGCTGAATTTCTTGATGGTGAAGCGGAACACCACGTAGTAGATGACGAAGAACACCAAGCCCTGCGGGATCAGCATGTACCAGTGGGTCGCCAGCGGGTTGCGGGACGACAGCACCATATCCACCAGCCCGGCGCTGAAGCCGAAACCGGCGATCCAGTGCATGCTGGCGGCGATGAACACCGAGATACCGGTCAGCACGGCGTGGATCACGTACAGCACCGGCGCCACGAACATGAAGGAGAACTCCAGCGGTTCGGTGATGCCGGTAAAGAAGGCGGCGAACGCGGCCGCCAGCATGATGCCCGCCACTTTGGCTTTGTTTTCAGGACGCGCGCAGTGATAGATGGCCAGCGCTGCCCCCGGCAGACCGAACATCATGATCGGGAAGAAGCCCGCCTGATAACGGCCGGTGATGCCAACAACCGCTTTACCGGCTTCGATTGACTGCTGGCCGCCGAGGAAGTTAGGAATATCGTTGATGCCGGCCACGTCGAACCAGAATACCGAGTTCAGCGCGTGGTGCAGGCCGACCGGGATCAGCAGACGGTTGAAGAAGGCGTAAATGCCGGCGCCGACCGAACCCATTTTCTGAATGTGTTCACCGAAGTTCACCAGACCGTTGAAGATCACCGGCCAGATGTACATCAGAATGAAAGCGACCAGGATCATCAGGAAGGAAATGAGGATCGGCACCAGGCGGCGGCCGCTGAAGAACGACAGCGCCTTAGGCAGCTCGACGCCGCTGAAGCGGTTGTACACTTCGGCGGAGATGATACCCACCAGAATACCGACGAACTGGTTCTGGATCTTGCCGAACGCGGCAGGCACCTGATCGAGCGGGATCTTCTGAATCATCGACACGGCGGCCGGTGAACAGAGGGTGGTCAGCACCAGGAAGCCGACGAAGCCGGTTAACGCGGCGGCGCCGTCCTTGTCTTTGGACATGCCGTAGGCCACGCCGATAGCGAACAACACCGACATGTTGTCGATGATAGCGGAGCCGGATTTAATGAAGAAAGCGGCGAGCGCGTTGTCGCCGCCCCAACCAACAGGGTCAATCCAGTACCCGACGCCCATCAAGATGGCGGCGGCGGGCAGCGTGGCGACCGGCACCATCAGCGCCCGTCCCACCTTTTGCAAATAACTAAGAATGTTCACCTTTTCCCCCTATGTTGTCCGCGGACGGACCCTATTAGTAGTTTATTTGGAGCTCTCACTACCTTTTTAGAAACAACGCATGGCACGTATCACTCATGCCGAGTGTAAAAAATTTATTTTGTATCGCAAATTAAAACCTCCCTTTTTGTGATAAATATCACCAAAAAGTAGTCTTTCCCTCCCGGATTGCTGGCCATCACACAAAACTTATTTTATCATTCAAAAAATCAACCGAACGGACGATTCACGCGAGAATCATAAAGCTGGGTTACGCTTAGGACTCCCGCAGGCCCGTACAGTATAGCTTTAGTTTACTTATCCCAAGAGGTGTTAGATGAGACTTATCCCACTGAAAGATACCGCACAAGTCGGCAAATGGGCCGCGCGTCATATCGTTCAACGCATCAACGCATTCAAGCCAACCGCAGAGCGCCCGTTTGTCCTCGGCCTGCCTACCGGCGGCACGCCACTGGAAGCCTACAAACATCTGATTGCGATGCACAAAGCAGGTGAAGTAAGCTTTAAGCATGTTGTGACTTTCAACATGGACGAGTACGTTGGCCTGCCGCAGGAACACCCGGAAAGCTACCACACCTTCATGTACCGCAACTTCTTTGACCACGTTGATATCCCTCGTGAAAATATCAACCTGCTGAACGGCAACGCCGCGGATGTCGACGCCGAGTGCCGCCAGTACGAAGAGAAGATCAAGTCTTACGGCAAAATTAACCTGTTCATGGGCGGCGTGGGCATCGACGGCCATATCGCGTTCAACGAACCGGCTTCGTCCCTGGCTTCGCGCACCCGCATCAAAACGCTGACCGAAGACACCCGCATCGCTAACTCGCGCTTCTTCGGCGGCGACGTCAGCCTGGTGCCGAAATATGCGCTGACCGTCGGCGTGGGTACGCTGCTGGACGCGGAAGAAGTAATGATCCTGGTGACCGGCCACGCCAAGGCGCAGGCGCTGGAGGCCGCGGTGGAAGGCAACATCAACCACATGTGGACCATCAGCTGCCTGCAGTTGCACGCCAAAGCGGTGGTGGTGTGCGACGAACCGGCCACCATGGAACTGAAAGTCAAAACCGTCAAATATTTCCGCGAGTTAGAAGCGGAAAGCGTGAAAAGTCTTTAATCTTTGCAGGGGGCTACGATGTTCGCTTTAACCCACGGCCGAATCTATACCGGCCACGACGTACTTGATGACCATGCAGTCATTATCGCTGATGGGCTGATCGAGAGAGTCTGCCCGGCGGCTGAATTGCCCGCCGGCATCGAAACGCGCGACCTGGGTGGCGCCATCCTGGCCCCCGGGCTTATCGACGTGCAGCTGAACGGCTGCGGCGGCGTACAGTTCAACGATTCGCTGGAAGCGATTTCGGAAGAAACGCTGGAGATCATGCAGCGCGCCAACGAGAAATCCGGCTGCACCAGCTATCTGCCGACGCTGATCACCAGCAGCGACGAATTCATGAAGCACAGCGTCGAGGTGATGCGCGCCTATCTGAAAAAGCACCAAAACCAGGCGCTCGGCCTGCACCTGGAAGGGCCGTACCTCAGCCCGGTGAAAAAAGGCACCCATAACCCGGCGTTCATTCGCAAGCCAACGCAGGACATGATCGATTACCTGTGCGCCAACGCCGACGTGATCACCAAGGTGACGCTGGCGCCGGAGATGGTTGAGCCGCACGTTATCAAGCAGCTGACCGAGGCCGGCATCGTGGTCTCCGCCGGCCACTCGAACGCCACCTACGATCAGGCGCGCACCGGCTTCGCCGCCGGCATCAGCTTCGCCACCCACCTGTACAACGCCATGCCGTATATCACCGGCCGCGAACCGGGGCTGATGGGGGCGATCTTCGACACGCCGGAGGTCTATACCGGCATCATCGCCGACGGCCATCACGTGGCCTGGGCGAGTATCCGTAACGCCAAACGCCTGAAAGGTGATAAATTGGTATTGGTCACCGACGCGACCGCACCGGCAGGTGCAGATATTGACCAATTTATTTTCGCCGGTAAAACAATATACTATCGGGATGGGCTGTGCGTGGATGAGAACGGCACCCTGAGCGGTTCCGCGCTGACCATGATCGAAGCGGTGCAAAACAGCGTCGAACATATCGGCATCGCGCTAGACGAAGCGCTGCGCATGGCGACGCTGTACCCGGCGCGCGCCATCGGCGTCGAGCACCGTCTGGGCACCATCGAAGCCGGCAAGGTGGCTAACCTGACCGCCTTCACCCGTGATTTTAAAATCACCAAAACGCTCGTTAACGGTAACGAGGTTTAATTCAATGAACAGCGAGTAACATTATTGATGAGCACCGGCGGACAAGCACAAATAGGGAACGTTGACTTAGTCAAACAACTTAACGGCGCGGCAGTTTACCGCCTGATCGACCAGCAGGGCCCGATCTCGCGCATTCAAATTGCCGAACTCAGCCAGCTTGCCCCCGCCAGCGTCACCAAAATTACTCGCCAGCTGCTGGAGCGCGGGCTGATCAAAGAAGTCGATCAGCAAGCCTCCACCGGCGGCCGCCGCGCGATCTCCATCGTGTCGGAAACCCGTCATTTCCATACCGTCGCGGTGCGTCTCGGCCGCCACGACGCCACCATCACCCTGTATGACATGAGCGGCAAATCGCTCGGCGAAGAACACTATCCGCTGCCGGAACGCACCCAGGAAACGCTGGAGAATGCGCTGTTCGCCGCCATCGCCCAATTCATCGAAGCGAATCAGCGCCGCCTGCGCGAGCTGATCGCCATCGCGGTGATCTTGCCCGGCCTGGTGGATCCGGCGCTGGGCGTGGTGCGCTACATGCCGCACATCAGCGTCAGCAACTGGGCGCTGGTGGACAACCTGCAGCAGCGCTTCAACGTCACCAGCTTCGTCGGCCACGACATCCGCAGCCTGGCGCTGGCGGAGCACTACTTCGGTGCCACCCGCGACTGCGAAGACTCGATTCTGGTGCGCCTGCACCGCGGCACCGGCGCCGGCATCATCGTCAACGGGCAGATTTTTCTCGGCAACAACGGCAACGTCGGCGAGATCGGCCATATCCAGATCGATCCGCTCGGCGAACGCTGCCACTGCGGCAACTTCGGCTGCCTGGAAACGGTGGCCGCCAACGCGGCGATCGAACAGCGCGTGCGCCAGCTGCTGAGCCAGGGCTACCCGAGCAAACTGACGCTGGAAGACTGCGGCATCAACGCCATCTGCAAGGCCGCCAACCGCGGCGATCTGCTGGCCAGCGAAGTGATCGAACACGTCGGCCGCTATCTGGGCAAGGCGGTAGCCATCGCCATCAACCTGTTCAATCCGCAGAAGGTGGTGATCGCCGGTGAGATCACCGAAGCGGACAAAGTGCTACTGCCGGCGATCCAGAGCTGCATCAATACCCAGGTGCTGAAGGACTTCCGCAAGAATCTGCCGGTGGTGACCTCCGAACTCAATCATCGCTCGGCGATCGGCGCTTTCGCCCTGGCCAAACGCGCGATGCTCAACGGCGTGCTCTTGCAGCGATTGCTGGAAAGCTGATCCGCCGCTTCTGGCAGGTGTGTTATCGTCACCCCTTGCCTGCCGTAATCATGAGAAACAGCGACAAATGAAAATCAAAAACGTTATATGCGATATCGACGGCGTGCTGCTGCATGACAATACGCCGGTGCCCGGCGCCGATCTGTTCCTGGCGCGCATCCAGGAACAAGGCATGCCGCTGGTGGTGCTGACCAACTACCCGTCACAGACCGCGCAGGATCTGGCGAACCGCTTCGCCGCCGCCGGGCTGGAAGTGCCGGAGAGCGCGTTCTATACCTCGGCGATGGCCACCGCCGATTTCCTGCGCCGCCAGGAAGGCAAAAAAGCCTACGTGGTCGGCGAAGGCGCGCTGATCCATGAGCTGTACAAAGCCGGTTTCACCATCACCGACATCAACCCGGATTTCGTGATCGTCGGGGAAACCCGCTCTTACAACTGGGACATGATGCACAAGGCCGCCTACTTCGTCAGTAACGGCGCGCGCTTTATCGCCACCAACCCGGATAGCCACGGCCACGGCTTCTCGCCGGCCTGCGGCGCGCTGTGCGCCCCCATCGAGAAGATCACCGGCCGCAAGCCGTTTTACGTCGGCAAGCCCAGCCCGTGGATCATTCGCGCCGCATTGAACAAAATGCAGGCGCACTCGGAAGAGACGGTGATCGTCGGCGACAACCTGCGCACCGACATTCTGGCGGGCTTCCAGGCCGGCCTGGAAACCGTGCTGGTGCTGTCCGGCGTCTCCACGCTGAGCGACATCGAAACCATGCCTTTCCGCCCGAGCTACGTCTACCCTTCCGTTGCCGATATCACTATTTTCTGATGCATTTATGGCGGCTGCCCGGCCGCCATTATTTCCCTCTTCCTGGCCGCAGTTTGAATTTAATTCGTTCATGGCCGCAAAAGGTTTCAGCCTGCCCGCGCTAAAAACCCTCATTATAACCTTACGCCCCGCCAATAGCTGATATTGCCGGCAGGCGAAAATCCCTTACCCTAATTAATGAGGCTACCATGAGCACAAATAACATTATTAATGCCGCCGATGACGCAGCCATTATGCCGACTATCGCCAATAAAAAAATCCTGATGGGTTTCTGGCACAACTGGGCCGCCGGCGCCAGTGACGGTTATCAACAAGGCCAGTTCGCCAATATGAACCTGACCGACATTCCCGCCGAATATAACGTGGTGGCCGTCGCCTTTATGAAAGGCCAGGGAATCCCGACCTTCAAGCCTTACAACCTGTCCGACGCCGAGTTCCGCCGCCAGGTGGGCGTGCTGAACAGCCAGGGCCGCGCGGTGCTGATCTCCCTCGGCGGCGCAGACGCGCACATCGAACTGAAAACCGGCGACGAAGACCGGCTGAAAGACGAGATTATTCGCCTGGTGGAAGTCTACGGCTTCGACGGCCTGGATATCGATCTGGAACAGGCGGCGATCGGCGCCGCCAATAATAAAACCGTCTTGCCTGCGGCGCTGAAAAAAGTAAAAGACCATTACGCCGCGCAGGGGAAAAACTTTATTATCAGCATGGCGCCGGAATTCCCATATTTACGCACCAACGGCACCTACCTGGATTATATCAACGCCCTCGAAGGCTATTATGACTTTATCGCGCCGCAATATTATAACCAGGGTGGCGACGGTATTTGGGTGGACGAGCTCAACGCCTGGATCACGCAAAATAACGACGCCATGAAAGAGGACTTCCTCTACTACCTGACGGAAAGCCTGGTCACCGGCACCCGCGGCTATGCAAAGATCCCTGCAGCAAAATTCGTCATCGGTCTGCCGAGCAACAACGATGCCGCCGCCACCGGCTACGTGATCGACAAACAGGCGGTGTATAACGCCTTCTCGCGTCTCGACGCCAAAAACCTGTCGATCAAGGGCCTGATGACCTGGTCAATCAACTGGGACAACGGCAAGAGCAAAGCCGGCGTGGCCTACAGCTGGGAGTTCAAAACCCGCTACGCGCCGCTGATTCAGGGCGGAGTCACCCCGCCGCCGGGAAAGCCTAATGCGCCGACGGCGCTGACGGTCTCCGAGTTGGGCGCCACCTCGCTGAAGCTGAGCTGGGCCGCCGCCACCGGTGCCTTACCGATCGCCAGTTACACCGTTTACCGCAACGGCAACCCGATCGGCCAGACTGCCGGCCTGTCGTTGGCCGACAGCGGCCTGGCTCCGGCCACCCAGTACAGCTACTTCGTTACCGCAACCGACAGCCAGGGCAATACCTCGCTGCCGAGCAGCGCGCTGGCGGTCAAAACCGCCAACGACGGCACGCCGCCCGATCCGAGCGCGCCCGAGTGGCAGAACAACCACAGCTACCAAGCCGGCGACGTGGTGAGTTATAAAGGCAAGAAATACACCTGTATTCAGGCGCACACCTCCAACGCCGGCTGGACGCCGGACGCCGCCTTCACCCTGTGGCAGCTCATCGCCTAATCGCTAATCGATTGCCGGTCAAACCGGCCGGCAATCCCGTCATTACGCTAAAAATTGCATAATCGCTAATTTTCCCCGCCGATAACTGAAAATCCGTCAAAAACCGCGCCCACGCAAACAACTATTTCTCAGCGTATGGCTAAAACGCTTGCATCTCATGCAGCTTTAGGCGCATTTTCATAACCACAGCGCAGCAAAACCGCGTTATCGCTGATGAATCGGCAATGCTGCCCATAACAGTAAAAACAACATCACAGTCATAAAAGCCCGTTAGGAGAGTTGTATGTGTTCTATTTTCGGTGTGCTCGATCTGAAGTCCGATCCCGTTGAACTGCGTAAGAAAGCGCTGGAGCTGTCGCGCCTGATGCGCCACCGCGGCCCGGATTGGTCCGGCGTTTACGCCAGCGACAAAGCCATTTTGGCCCACGAACGCCTGTCGATCGTCGACGTCAACAACGGCGCTCAACCGCTGTACAACGCTGCGCACACCCACGTTTTGGCGGTCAACGGCGAAATTTACAACCACCAGGCGCTGCGCCAACAGCTGAGCGACCGCTACGCGTTCCAGACCGGTTCCGACTGTGAAGTGATTCTGGCGCTGTATCAGGAGAAAGGCCCGGACTTCCTTGACGATCTGCAAGGCATGTTCGCCTTCGCCCTGTACGACACCGAAAAAGACGCCTACCTGATCGGCCGCGATCATCTGGGCATCATCCCGCTGTACATGGGCCACGACGAGCACGGCAACCTGTACGTCGCCTCGGAAATGAAAGCGCTGGTGCCGGTGTGCCGCACCATCAAGGAATTTCCGGCCGGCAGCTACCTGTGGAGCCAGGACGGTGAGATCCGCGAATACTATCGCCGCGACTGGTTCGATTACGACAGCGTCAAAGACAACGTGACCGACGCCACTGCCCTGCGCACCGCGCTGGAAGAATCGGTGAAAAGCCACCTGATGTCCGACGTGCCTTACGGCGTGCTGCTGTCGGGCGGGCTGGATTCCTCGGTCATCTCGGCGATCACCAAGAAGTACGCCGCGCGCCGCGTGGAAGATCAGGAACGCAGCGAGGCCTGGTGGCCACAGCTGCACTCCTTCGCCGTCGGCCTGGAAGGCTCGCCGGATCTGCGCGCCGCGCAGGAGGTGGCCAACCATCTGGGCACCGTGCACCATGAAATCCACTTCACCGTGCAGGAAGGCCTGGACGCCATCCGCGACGTGATTTACCACATCGAAACCTACGACGTCACCACCATCCGCGCCTCGACGCCGATGTACCTGATGTCGCGTAAAATCAAGGCGATGGGCATCAAGATGGTGCTCTCCGGTGAAGGCGCGGACGAAGTGTTCGGCGGCTACCTCTACTTCCATAAGGCGCCGGACGCCCGCGAATTCCACGAAGAGACCGTGCGCAAGCTGCTGGCGCTGCATATGTTCGACTGCGCGCGCGCCAACAAGGCGATGTCCGCCTGGGGCGTTGAGGCCCGCGTACCGTTCCTGGACAAGAAATTCCTCGACGTGGCGATGCGCATCAACCCGAAAGATAAAATGTGCGGCAACGGCAAAATGGAAAAACACATCGTCCGCGAATGTTTCGAGTCCTATTTGCCGGCCAGCGTGGCCTGGCGCCAGAAAGAGCAGTTCTCCGACGGCGTCGGCTACAGCTGGATCGACACGCTAAAAGAGGTCGCTGCGCAGCAAATCAGCGATCAACAGCTCGAAACTGCGCGTTTCCGCTTCCCGTACAACACGCCGACTTCGAAAGAAGGCTACCTGTACCGCGAAATCTTCGAGGAGCTGTTCCCGCTGCCGAGCGCCGCCGAATGCGTGCCGGGCGGCCCGTCTGTCGCCTGCTCGTCCGCCAAGGCCATCGAATGGGACGAATCGTTCAAGAAGATGGACGATCCTTCCGGCCGCGCCGTCGGCGTACACCAGGCCGCCTATAAATAATCGCGCGGCGCTTTCCCTCGGGGCGGGCCTTTTGGCCCGCCTTTTTGTTGCCTTTTCCCCCCGCCAACTGCCTGAATTGCCGATTTTATCGCCATAATGTTCACAACCCAGACAAACGGCGCTTCCGAGCACTTTTTCGGGAAAAAACTTGTTGACGCAAATCGGTCATATACGCATAATGCGCCCCGCAACGCCGATGAAGGCAAAGCAAAAAAAGAGGGCTACGTAGCTCAGCTGGTTAGAGCACATCACTCATAATGATGGGGTCACAGGTTCGAATCCCGTCGTAGCCACCATCTCTTTTTTGCATTTGCGGGAGTGGCGAAATTGGTAGACGCACCAGATTTAGGTTCTGGCGCCGCAAGGTGTGCGAGTTCAAGTCTCGCCTCCCGCACCATTTCTCTTCATCGTCGGCGCAGTATGTTGATGGGGTATCGCCAAGCGGTAAGGCACCGGTTTTTGATACCGGCATTCCCTGGTTCGAATCCAGGTACCCCAGCCATATTCTTTCGGGAATGGGGTTTCAACATAAGATTTGTTTGCAGGTGGGGTATCGCCAAGCGGTAAGGCACCGGTTTTTGATACCGGCATTCCCTGGTTCGAATCCAGGTACCCCAGCCATAACAAACTGCTTGCAAATCAAAGAAGTAAAAAGCACCATCGGCTACGTAGCTCAGCTGGTTAGAGCACATCACTCATAATGATGGGGTCACAGGTTCAAATCCCGTCGTAGCCACCATAATTGGGGTGTCGCCAAGCGGTAAGGCTCTGGTTTCTGATACCAGCATACCCAGGTTCGAATCCTGGCACCCCAGCCATATTTAGAAAAGCCCGCTTCGGCGGGCTTTTTGCTTTTCGGCGCTCGGCCAATCCTAACGAGCCCAGCCGCAGCCGAGCCCTGTCGGTTACAATCCCAACGCGTATTTCAACGCATGCTCTTTCAGCTTGCCCGCCCGCTGCGCGGCCATCAGCGCCAGATTGCGCGCCACGTTCAGCGGCACCAGGTTATTGCTGAAAGCGGTATAGAACAGATCCATGCCGCTCTGCATCAGCAGATTGTCGGTACGGCGGCGGCGCTGATAGCGCAGCAGTACCGCCTCGCTGCTCCAGTCCTCTCCCTGCTCCCGCGCATCGCTTAATACGTTCAGCAAGGCATCCACGTCGCGATACCCCAGATTGACGCCCTGCCCGGCCAGCGGGTTGATGGTATGCGCCGCATCGCCCAACAGCGCCAGCCCCGGCAACACGTAGCGCTGCGCATGACGCCGCGTCAGCGGGAACGAACCGGCGGCGTGCACCTTGACCGGGCCCAGGCGCGCCGGGAAAGCGGCGGCGATCTCGCGCTCCAGTTGCGCCGGCGGCATCGCCTGCAGCTGGCGAATGCGCTGCGGGCTGTCATACCACACCAGCGACGCCCAGCTGTCGTACAGCGGCAGGAAGGCACGCGGCCCGGATGGGAAGAAGCGCTGCCAGGTCACATCCTGCTGCGGCGCGCCGGTATCGACGGTGATCAACATGCACGCCTGACGATACTGCCAGCCGTTGGTGCCGATCGCCGCCAGCTTGCGCACCTGCGAGTTGGCGCCGTCGGCGCCGACAACCAAACGCGTCTGCAGCGTCTCACCGCCGTCCAGCGTCAGCTGCCAGGCATTGTCCGCCCGCTGCAGCGATTGCAGCCTGGCGGGGCACAGCAGCGTCAAATTGGCGCACTGCGCGAACTGCTGCCACAGCGCCAGCTGCAGAATGCGGTTTTCCACCATAAAGCCCAGCTCCGGCAGCCCCAGGGACACCGCGTCGAACGCCACGCGCGACGACGCCCATTCCCAGGTTTCCAGCCGGCGATACGGCGCCGTGCGCATCGCCGTCACGGCCTGCCAGGCGCCGAGCTGTTTCAGCAGCCCCACCGAGGTACAGCCGATAGCGGAAATGCGCAGATCCGGCGGGCTTTGCGCCTCGAACGCCTGCGGCGCCTGATGTTCCAGCAACGCCACCGACCAGCCCGCCTGCGCCAGCCCCAGGGCCGCCGCCGCGCCGACCATGCCGCCGCCGACCACCACCGCGTCATACCGATTTTGAGATGTCTTCATATTGGCTATGTTTTCTGTGTGAATGCTCGCCATCCCACCCGGTATGGCGTTTTGCGCAGTGTACCGGATTTTCGCTCCGGCTTCAGGTTGCGTGCCATTTTCCCCCGCGCTGGTCACAACGGCGGCAAATGATTACAATACGCGCCCTGCATGTCGCGTAACGCAACTTTCGCTCCGCACTGAGTAATGGCAAGTCAATGACGAAAAAACTACATATCAAAACCTGGGGCTGCCAGATGAATGAGTACGATTCATCGAAAATGGCCGACCTGTTGAACAGCACGCACGGCTTCGAGTGGACCGAAAACGCCGAAGAGGCGGACGTGCTGCTGCTGAACACCTGCTCGATCCGTGAAAAGGCGCAGGAGAAAGTTTTCGCCATGCTGGGGCGCTGGCGCTTGCTGAAAGAAAAGAACCCGTCGGTGATCATCGGCGTCGGCGGTTGCGTGGCCTCGCAAGAAGGTGAACTGATCCGCAGCCGCGCGCCCTGCGTTGACGTGGTATTCGGCCCGCAGACCCTGCACCGCCTGCCGGAAATGATCAATCACGTTCAGGGCACCCGCAGCCCGGTGGTCGACATCAGCTTCCCGGAGATCGAAAAATTCGACCGTCTGCCGGAACCGCGCGCCGAAGGCCCGACCGCATTCGTGTCGATCATGGAAGGCTGCAACAAATACTGTACCTTCTGCGTGGTGCCTTACACCCGCGGCGAGGAAGTGAGCCGCCCGAGCGACGACGTGCTGTTCGAAATCGCCCAACTGGCGGCGCAGGGCGTGCGCGAGGTCAACCTGCTCGGCCAAAACGTCAATGCTTACCGCGGCGCCACGCATGACGGCGAGATCTGTTCGTTCGCCGAACTGCTGCGCCTGGTGGCGGCCATCGACGGCATCGATCGCATTCGCTTCACCACCAGCCACCCTATCGAGTTCACCGATGACATCATCGCGGTGTACGAAGACACGCCGGAGCTGGTCAGCTTCCTGCATCTGCCGGTGCAGAGCGGTTCGGATCGCATCCTGACCATGATGAAACGCGCGCACACCGCGCTGGAGTACAAGGCGATTATCCGCAAGCTGCGCAAGGCGCGGCCGGCCATCCAGCTCAGCTCCGATTTCATCGTCGGTTTCCCGGGCGAAAGCCAGGCCGACTTCGAACAGACCATGAACCTGATCGCCGACGTCAATTTCGACGTCAGCTTCAGCTTCATCTATTCGTCGCGCCCGGGCACCCCGGCGGCGGACATGGTCGACGACGTCAGCGAAGAAGAGAAAAAACAGCGGCTGTATATTCTGCAGGACCGCATCAACCAGCAGGCGCTGCAGTTCAGCCGCCGCATGCTCGGCACCGTCCAGCGCATTCTGGTGGAGGGCACCTCGCGCAAAAGCGTGATGGAGCTGGCCGGGCGCACGGAGTGCAACCGTGTGGTAAACTTCGAGGGCACCCCCGACATGATCGGCCAGTTCGTCGACGTGGAAATTACCGAGGTGCTGACCAACACCCTGCGTGGCGCAGTGGTGCGCACCGAACAGCAGATGGATCTGCGCGTACATGAATCCCCGCAGTCGGTGATCGCCCGTACCCGCAAAGAAAACGCGCTGGGCGTCGGCATTTACCAGCCCTGACGCCGCGGCGGCCGCCTTATCGCCGCCCATTCGCGCTACTCCTTACCGTTTCTCCGCCGGGCGTCCGCGCCCGGTGATTTGCTTTTTTATTTTTTTATTGTTGAAGAGGCGACATAACATGCAACTCCCACACTGCCCGAAGTGCAACTCCGAATACACCTACCAGGACAATGCCCTGTTCATCTGCCCTGAGTGCGCCCACGAGTGGAGCGACAGCGCCCCGGCGGAAGATCAGGACGCGCTGATCGTCAAAGACGCCAACGGCAACCTGCTGGCGGACGGCGACGCGGTCACCGTGATCAAAGACCTGAAGGTCAAAGGCAGCTCCTCGATGCTCAAGATCGGCACCAAGGTGAAAAACATTCGCCTGGTCGAAGGCGATCACAACATCGACTGCAAAATCGATGGCTTCGGCCCGATGAAGCTGAAATCCGAGTTCGTGAAAAAGAACTGATTCCCAGCGGCCTTGTTCTGTGATGACGCGGCGGGCTTTGCGCCCCGCCGCGTTTTTTCCTTATCTTCCCTTGAATTTCGCCGACGGCGCACAGATAGATCAGCGGTAAACTTGCGCCGTTGCGGCGCACCATGAATAATTCAAGAAAGAGAGTATTCAGGCTCGCCCTGAACGCGCGCGTCCCGGACGCGCTATGTGACATCAACCAGGCCCGATGTGACCTAGAGGAATAGTTTGAACGTCGCAACACAAGAAATTTTGTTAGAGCCCGCAGACAACAAGCGTTTGCTCAGCCTGTGCGGCCCGTTTGATGACAACATCAAACAACTCGAGCGCCGATTGGGCATCGAAATCAATCGCCGCGACAACCGTTTCAAGCTGGTCGGCAAAAACCTGTGCGTGGCCGCCGCCGCCGATATCCTGCGCCATCTGTACGTGGATACCGCGCCGATTCGCGGCGTGATCCCGGATATCGATCCGGAGCAAATCCACCTGGCCATCAAAGAGAGCCGGGTGCTGGAACAGGTAGCCGACAGCGTGCCGGATTACGGCAAGGCGGTCACCATCAAAACCAAGCGCGGCATGGTGAAACCGCGCACGCCCAACCAGGCGCAGTACATCGCCAACATTCTCGATCACGACATCACCTTCGGCATCGGCCCGGCGGGCACCGGCAAGACCTACCTGGCGGTCGCCGCCGCGGTAGATGCGCTGGAGCGCCAGGAAATTCGCCGCATTCTGTTGACCCGCCCCGCGGTCGAAGCCGGCGAAAAGCTGGGCTTCCTGCCGGGCGATCTGAGCCAGAAGGTCGATCCCTATCTGCGCCCGCTGTACGACGCTCTGTTCGAAATGCTGGGCTTCGAGCGCGTGGAGAAGCTCATCGAGCGCAACGTGATCGAAGTCGCGCCGCTGGCCTATATGCGCGGCCGCACGCTGAACGACGCCTTTATCATTCTGGATGAGAGCCAGAACACCACCATCGAACAGATGAAGATGTTCCTGACGCGCATCGGCTTCAACTCGAAGGCGGTCATCACCGGCGACGTCACCCAGATCGACCTGCCGCGCAACCAGAAATCCGGCCTGCGCCACGCGGTGGAAGTGCTGTCGGACGTGGAAGAACTGAGCTTCAACTTCTTCCACAGCGAAGACGTGGTGCGCCACCCGGTGGTGGCCCGCGTGGTCATCGCCTATGAGGCCTGGGAAGCGGCTGAACAGAAACGCAAAGACGCGATTGCCGAACAACGTAAGCGCGAGGCGCTCGCCGCCTCCGAGCAGGAGACACCATGAGCCAGGTGATTTTGGATCTGCAGATTGCCTGTGAAAGCGGCGACGGCCTGCCGGATGAGGCCACCTTCCAGCGCTGGCTGGAAGGCGTGCTGCCGCAATTTCAGGAAGAGGCCGAGGTGACCGTGCGTCTGGTTGACGAAGCGGAAAGCCACGAGCTGAACCTGACCTACCGCGGCAAAGACAAGCCGACCAACGTGCTCTCTTTCCCGTTCGAGGCCCCGCCGGGCATCGAGCTGCCGCTGCTCGGCGATCTGATCATCTGCCGCCAGGTGGTTGAACAGGAAGCGATTGAGCAAGGCAAGGCGCTGGAGGCCCACTGGGCGCATATGGTTGTCCACGGCAGTCTTCATCTGCTAGGGTATGACCACATCGAAGACGATGAAGCCGAAGAAATGGAGTCTTTGGAAACCGAAATCATGCACGGACTGGGCTATCCTGATCCGTACCTGGCGGAAAAAGACCCCGTCTGACGTCAGCCGTTTACCCTACAGCCCCCTGCGGGGCTGTCGCTGACGCCCCTTAACTCTGACATGAGTGACAGTAACGAAAACGCCATGAGCGACGACCATTCACAAAGCAATGACAGCCCCAGTCCCAAGAAGGGGTTCTTTACTCTTATCCTTAACCAGCTGTTCCACGGCGAGCCCAAAAACCGTGGCGATCTGGTCGAGCTGATCCGTGATTCCGAACAAAACGACCTGATCGATCCCGATACCCGCGACATGCTGGAAGGCGTGATGGATATCGCCGAGCAGCGCGTGCGCGACATCATGATCCCCCGCTCCCAGATGGTGACGCTCAAGCGCAACCAGACGCTGGAAGAGTGCCTGGACGTGATTATCGACTCCGCCCACTCGCGCTTCCCGGTGATCAGCGAAGACAAAGATCACATCGAAGGTATCCTGATGGCTAAGGATCTGCTGCCGTTCATGCGCGCAGACTCCGAGCCGTTCAGCATCGACAAGGTGCTGCGCACCGCGGTGGTGGTGCCGGAAAGCAAGCGCGTCGACCGGATGCTGAAAGAGTTCCGCTCCCAGCGCTATCACATGGCGATTGTCATTGACGAATTCGGCGGCGTGTCCGGCCTGGTCACCATCGAAGACATTCTGGAACTGATCGTCGGCGAGATCGAAGACGAATACGACGACGAAGACGATCTGGATATCCGCCAGCTCAGCCGCCACATGTACACCGTGCGCGCGCTGGCCCCAATCGAAGACTTCAACGAAGCCTTCGGCACCCATTTCAGCGACGACGAGGTCGATACCATCGGCGGTCTGGTGATGCAGGCCTTCGGCCACCTGCCGGCGCGTGGGGAAACCATTGAAATCGAAGGTTACCTATTTAAAGTTGCCATGGCCGACAGTCGACGTATTATCCAGGTTCATGTAAAAATTCCGGACGATTCTCCACCACCGAAACTGGAAGATTAAATCCAACATGGCTAAAGCCTCATTACTTGAACGCCAGCGGGTTCGCGCCCTGCTGGCGCTGTTGTCAGGTGCCGGCGGGACGCTGGCGTTCTCACCCTACGACTTCTGGCCCGCGGCCATCGTCTCCCTGTTCGGCCTGCTGGCCGTCACCCTCAATCGCACCGCCAAACAGTCCGCCCTGCTCGGCTTTGTCTGGGGCTTCGGGCTGTTCGGCAGCGGCATCAACTGGGTGTATGTCAGCATCGCCGATTTCGGCGGCATGCCTTTCGCCGTCAACGTCTTCCTGGTGGTGCTGCTCGCCGCTTACCTGTCGCTGTATACCGGGCTGTTCGCCGGGCTGTTGACGCGCCTGTGCCCGGCCACCCGCTGGTGGCGGCTGGCCATCGCCGCGCCGGCGCTGTGGCAGGTGACCGAATTCCTGCGCGGCTGGGTGTTGACCGGCTTCCCCTGGCTGCAGTTCGGCTACAGCCAGATCAACGGCCCGCTGAAGGGCATCGCGCCGCTGCTGGGCGTCGACGCCATCACCTTTGTGCTGATGGCCATCGCCGGTCTGCTGGTGTACGCCGTCAATCAGCGCCGCCTGTCGGCTGCGGTCATCGCCGCCGCACTGCTGCTGTTACCGTGGCCGCTGCGCCAGCTGCAGTGGTTTACCCCGCAGCCGGAGAAAGCGGTGAACGTCGCCATGGTGCAAGGCAACATCGCCCAGTCGATGAAATGGGATCCGAAAGCGCTGGTCAGCACGCTGCAAACCTATCTGGATGAAACCCGTCCGTACGTGGGCAAGGCGCCGATCGTCATCTGGCCGGAGTCCGCCATCCCGGATTATGAAGCCAACCAGAACGGCTTCCTGACCATGATGGACGACCTGATGCGGGCGAAGAACAGCAGCCTGATCACCGGCATCGTCGACGTGCGCGCCACGCCACAGGGCCAGCAGATCTACAACAGCGCCATCGTGCTCGGCGAACCGACGCCGTACAGCTACCCGGACAAGAATCGCTACAACAAGCACCACCTGGTGCCGTTCGGCGAATTCGTGCCGCTGGAGACGCTGCTGCGGCCGCTGGCGCCGTTCTTCGATCTGCCGATGTCTTCCTTCAGCCGCGGCGACTATGTGCAGCCGCAGCTCAGCGTGCGCGGGTACAACCTGACGGCGGCCATCTGCTACGAAATCGTGCTGGGCCAGCAGGTGCGCGATAACTTCCGCCCGGACACCAACTTCCTGCTGACCATCTCCAACGATGCCTGGTTCGGCCACTCCATCGGCCCGTGGCAACACTTCCAGATGGCGCGCATGCGGGCGCTGGAGCTCGGCCGGCCGCTGCTGCGCAGCACCAATAACGGCGTCACCGCCGCGGTGGACGCGAACGGCGAGGTGATCGCCGAGATCCCGCAGTTCACCCGTCAGGTGCTCGAAGTGAAGGTCACGCCGACCACCGGCGTCACGCCTTATGCGCGCTTCGGCGCCACGCCGCTGTGGGTGATTACCCTGCTGCTGGGCGGCTGGGCGCTGATGTTGGGCCTGCGCCGCAAATAATCCTCTCCGTCGGGGCGCGCCCGCCGCGCCCCACTTTCCCGTCAATATCCCCACTTCAGTCAGAAAATGCCGTTAAATCAACGCGGCTGGCACACTCCTTGCTTTTATCTATGGCGACCTCGCGCGCCGGTTTACTTTTGCTGACGCTTTGTCGCACCTGCGCACATTTTGGGTGCGTCGAGCGCACCGCACGAGTGCGTCAGCGTTTTGTTGCATTGATTTGGTGCGCGCGGCGTCTCAAAAAATGAAACATTTTAGTTTCAAGATATTCACAATCGGTTATTTTTTAACGGCTATCCGTTCTAAGACTATCTTTATAACTTGAGCAATAAATAGTCGGTTTAACCTGACGCTCTTTAGTCAGAGCCACCACAACAGCAAAGGAGTTGGACCATGCAAATGCGTAAATTGGCGTTATCGTTACTGCTGCTCGGTATGGCAGGTAGCGTGGCGCATGCGGAAGACCTGACCGGTACGCTGAAGAAAATCAAAGACAATGGCGTGATCGTTGTCGGCCACCGCGAATCGTCAGTGCCGTTCTCCTACTACGACAACCAACAAAAAGTTGTGGGCTACTCTCAGGACTACTCCAACCAAATCGTTGAAGCCGTTAAGAAAAAGCTGAATGCACCGAATCTGCAGGTGAAAATGCTGCCGATTACCTCGCAGAACCGCATCCCGCTGTTGCAAAACGGCACCTATGATTTCGAGTGCGGCTCCACCACCAATAACCTCGAGCGCCAGAAACAGGCCGCCTTCTCCGACACCATTTTCGTGGTCGGCACCCGCTTGCTGGTGAAAAAAGGCTCCGACATCAAAGACTTTAAAGACCTGGCCGGTAAACCGGTGGTGGTCACCTCCGGCACCACCTCCGAAGTGCTGCTGAACAAGCTGAACGACAGCGGCAAGATGAACATGCGCATCATCAGCGCCAAAGATCACGGCGATTCCTTCCGCACTCTGGAAAGCGGCCGCGCCGTGGCCTTCATGATGGATGACGCCCTGCTGGCGGGCGAGCGCGCCAAGGCCAAGAAACCGGATCAGTGGGAAATCATCGGCACGCCGCAGTCGAAAGAGGCCTACGGCTGCATGCTGCGTAAAGACGACCCTGAGTTCAAAAAACTGGTCGATGACACCATCGCCCAGGCGCAAACTTCCGGTGAGGCGGCCAAGTGGTTTGACAAATGGTTCAAACAGCCTATCCCACCAAAACAGCTCAACATGAACTTCGAACTGTCGGACGACATGAAGCAACTGTTCAAAGAGCCTAACGACAAAGCGTTGAACTAAATAGAACAAAAGCCGGGGTGGCCGCCAGGCCAAACCGGCCCAGTTGATGACTGGGACAGACAGGAATGAGGGGGGCCGTTCCCCTCCCTCATTTTCCCCAAGGCGCGCCACCGACATCCGTACACAACAAGCCAGCCAGACTGGCCGCGCGGCGATCGGCGCTCATCAAGTCATCAATCTTCGGCGCCCTGCGCCCGTTTATCGGAGTTTGTTATGTCAATAGATTGGAACTGGGGTATCTTCCTGCAGCAGGCCCCGTTTGGGAACACCACTTACCTCGGCTGGATCTGGTCCGGCTTTCAGGTCACGGTGGCCCTCTCCGTCTGTGCATGGATTATCGCTTTCTTCGTCGGTTCGCTGTTCGGTATCTTGCGTACCGTGCCCAACCGCTTTCTTTCCACTCTCGGCACCTGTTACGTCGAGCTGTTCCGCAACGTGCCGCTGATCGTGCAATTCTTTACCTGGTATCTGGTGATCCCCGAGCTGCTGCCGGTCAATATCGGCACCTGGTTCAAGACCGAGCTGGATCCCAACGTGCAGTTCTTCGTCTCTTCCATGCTTTGTCTGGGGCTGTTTACCGCCGCCCGCGTTTGCGAGCAGGTGCGCGCCGCCATTCAATCCCTGCCGCGCGGCCAGAAAGCCGCCGGGCTGGCGATGGGCCTGACGCTGCCGCAAACCTACCGCTACGTGCTGTTGCCGAACGCCTACCGGGTGATCGTGCCGCCGATGACCTCGGAGATGCTCAACCTGGTCAAAAACTCCGCCATCGCCTCCACCATCGGGCTGGTGGACATGGCCGCGCAGGCCGGCAAGCTGTTGGATTACTCCGCACACGCCTATGAATCCTTTACCGCCATCACGCTGGCTTATATCGGCATCAACGCCGTTATCATGCTGTTTATGCGTCTGGTCGAAAAGAAAGTGCAGTTGCCTGGCAACCTGGGGAGTAAATAATGTACGAATTTGACTGGGCGTCGATCGTCCCAAGCTTCCCTTATCTGCTGCAGGGCATGGTGATCACGCTGAAGATCACCGTGACCGCCGTCGTGGTCGGCATCCTGTGGGGCACCGTGCTGGCGGTGATGCGCCTGTCGCCGTTCAAACCGATCAGCTGGTTCGCCACCCTGTACGTCAACCTGTTCCGTTCGGTGCCGCTGGTGATGGTGCTGCTGTGGTTCTATCTGGTGGTTCCAAGCTTATTACAACAGGTTCTAGGGCTGTCGCCGAAAACCGATATTCGCCTGATCTCGGCTATGGTAGCCTTTTCCCTGTTTGAAGCGGCTTATTATTCGGAAATCATCCGCGCCGGCATTATCAGCATCTCGCGCGGCCAATCTTCCGCCGCGCTGGCGCTGGGCATGACCCACTGGCAATCCATGCGGCTGGTGATCCTGCCGCAGGCGTTCCGCGCCATGGTGCCGCTGCTGCTGACCCAGGGCATCGTGCTGTTCCAGGATACCTCGCTGGTTTACGTACTGAGCCTGGCCGACTTCTTCCGCACCGCGTCGACCATCGGCGAACGCGACGGCACCCAGGTTGAAATGATCCTGTTCGCCGGCTTTGTCTATTTTGTTATCAGCCTCGCCGCCTCGGCGCTGGTAAGCTATTTGAAGAAAAGGACTGTTTGATGATATCCCTGAAAAATGTTTCCAAGTGGTACGGTCACTTTCAAGTGTTGACCGATTGCACCACCGAAGTGAAAAAAGGCGAAGTGGTCGTCGTCTGCGGTCCTTCAGGTTCCGGCAAGTCAACCCTGATCAAAACCGTCAACGGCCTGGAGCCGATCCAGCAGGGAAGCATCCTGGTGAACGGCACGCCGGTTAACGACAAGAAAACCAACCTGGCGCAGCTGCGCGCCAAGGTCGGCATGGTGTTCCAACACTTTGAACTGTTCCCGCACCTGTCCATCATCGACAACCTGACGCTGGCGCAGGTAAAAGTGCTCAAGCGCGATAAGACCGCCTCGCGCGAGAAGGGCCTGAAGCTGCTGGAGCGCGTCGGCCTCACCGCCCATGCCAACAAATTCCCCGGTCAGTTGTCCGGCGGCCAGCAGCAGCGCGTCGCCATCGCCCGCGCGCTGTGCATGGATCCGATCGCCATGCTGTTCGATGAGCCGACCTCGGCGCTCGATCCGGAAATGATCAACGAAGTGCTGGACGTGATGGTCGAACTGGCGAACGAAGGCATGACCATGATGGTGGTGACCCACGAAATGGGCTTCGCCCGCAAGGTGGCGAATCGCGTGATCTTTATGGACGAAGGCAAAATCGTCGAAGACCGCAACAAAGACGATTTCTTCAACAACCCTGAATCCGATCGCGCCAAGGACTTCCTGGCCAAGATCCTGCACTGATCGCGCAGTCTCCTAAACCCAAGCGCCCCAAGGGGCGCTAGTTTTTCGGCGCCCATGCGCCTGAATGCCCCTCATTGCCGCCTCAACAAAGTTAGGATTTATCTTAAACCCCCCGTCGCGATGACCGTAAACAACGCGCGATCCTGCAGGCTGTCCTACCTTTGATGATTAACTCACCCACCAGAGAGGCTGGCATGATTCAACTGGTACAAGCGGAGTACAACATCAAATCCGGTTATCCGATTGTTCGACGCACGTTGGAAGACAAGAAGAAACTGATTGAAAAACCGGGTTTCGGGCCGGAGTCCTGTTGCGCCACCATCGAATACCAGCTGCGCGGCAGCACTCGCTATGCCTTTGGCAATAGCCAGATGAAAATGGAGATGCCGCCGGATATCTACACCCATAACTGGGTCAAGCTTCATGCCGAAATGGCCGCGCTGGTTGCGGCGATAAGGCGCATCGAACGCTTTGACGCCGATAAGGAGCAGGTGCCGATCACCAACGTGTATATCGAGCTGCGCCCCTGCGAGGCCAACTGCATGCAGGCACTGCAAAATATCTTGCCCGACGGCACTACCGTCTATTACTCCTTCTTGCACCCAACCGAGGTGGAAGAATGGAAACGCAGCGCTCATGAACTCTGCGGTGTCTGAACGCCTTATCCCGTCGCGCTAACGCCCGGCACTAAAAGCGCTTGTTTCTCCCCGGTTTTGATCCGATGCTCGCTGGATAACAAACAGAGGAGAAAGAACATGCCCCGCCCTATTATCATCGATTGCGATCCCGGCCTCGACGACGCCATCGCGCTGGCCATGGCGCTGCGTTCGCCGGAGCTGGACGTCAAAGCCATCACCACCTCCGCCGGCAACCAGACGCCGGAGAAAACCCTGCATAACGCGCTGGGCCTGTTGACCCTGATGCGGCGCGAGGACATACCGGTCGCCGCCTGCGCCGGCGGCCCGCTGATGCGCGAGCTGG